>JACZSI010000121.1 GCA_022574265.1 Chloroflexota bacterium
AGTGGTCAGAGCACCTGCTTTACACGCAGGGGGTCGCAGGTTCGACCCCTGCCTCGCCCACCAGACTCGGCTCGCGGGGCCACACGGCTAGCTCGCGACGGCCCCGCGCGGAGGTGCTCCATGCTCAGCGTTGAAGCGAACGAACGGCTCACGCAGGTCGGCCCGGGAACGCCGATGGGTGCGCTCATGCGGCGGTACTGGCTGCCGATCAGGCCGCTCGCGCAGCTGCTCGACGAGGACGTGATGAAGGTCCGCATCCTCGGCGAGGACCTCGTCCTCTTCCGCAGCCTCAAGGGCGAGCTCGGGCTCATCGGCGCCAACTGCGCCCACCGCCGCACCGGCCTCGAGTTCGGGATACCCGACGAGCGCGGCCTGCGCTGCTGCTACCACGGCTGGCTCTACGACACCACCGGCCAGTGCATCGAGCAGCCGCTCGAGGCGCCTGAGAGTACCTTCAAGGACCGCGTGCAGATCACCGGCTACCCGGTCCAGGAGCTCGGCGGCCTCGTCTGGGCCTACCTCGGCCCGGCCCCCGCGCCGCTCCTGCCACCCTGGGACCTGCTGGTTCTGCCCAATGCGCTCCGCCAGATCGGCGTCGTCGTCCTCGACTGCAACTGGCTCCAGTGCCACGAGAACACGGGAGACCCGGCCCACAGCGTGTACCTGCACGGGCACCTGTTCGAATACGTGCTGAAGAAGCAGGGCTCGCTCCAGGAGAGGAAGTCCGAGGGCGGCGTCCACACGCTCTACAGCCGCATCAAGTCCGGCATCGGCATCGAATCTCTCTTCGCCCGCGCCACGCCGCACGGCATGGAGAAGGGCATCAACTACTCGAAAGCGCTCGGCGCCGACCGCGACTTCACCTCCCGCCACTCGACGGTCATCTTCCCCTTCTTCACCCAGACGGGCGGCGCGGGGCAGGTGCGCCAGGAGTTCCAGATCCGCGTGCCCATCGACGACACGCACACCTACCACATCAACTACGGCTGCTACCTGGCGCCGCCGGACGTCGAGGCGCCCCACCAGGACGTCGTCCCCTGGTACGACGTGCCGCTCTTCGACGAGGCTGGAAAGCCGATCCTCGACTACGTGCTGGCCCAGGACATGACCGCGTGGCGCTCCCAGGGCGCCGTCACCGACCGCTCGTTGGAGAAGCTCGGCCGCACCGACCAGCCGATCATCTTCCTGCGGCGGCAGCTGGAAGAGCAGCTGGGCATCGTCGAGGACGGCGGCGACCCGATGAACGTCTTCCGCGACCCCGCCGAGCTGCCCGAGGTCCTCCACGGCGGCGCGTGGGACGAAAGCGTCTCCGCATGGTGGACCGAGAACAAGGCCAAGGGCGCCAGCAAGAGCGTGTTGGACTTCCGCTCGGCCTACCACAAGGGCTACACGCTGGACGACGTCGACCGCTATGGGCCAGTCACGCCGCAGGTGGTGGAGCTCATGCGCGAGATCGCGGAGGCGCGGTCGAAGGGTTCGGGCTAGCCGCTAGAACGGCATCAGCGCGGTGCCGAGCGCCAGGTCGGCCATCAGCCCGAAGCCGAACAGCAGGCTCGCTGCCCCGGCCACGCGGGCGACGACGCGGTCCAGCCCCCGGAACCGTCCGCCGACGGCGAACGGCACGCCCAACATCACGGTGATCATTGCCATCGAGATCATCGTGCCGATACCGAATACCACCAGGTAGCCGATGCCGGCCCACACGGAGCCGATCTGCGGCAGCAGGACCAGCATGACCGCGGCGCTGCCCGCCAGCCCGTGCACGGCGCCGATCAGGTACGACTTCAGCCGGAACATCGGCGGCCCCGGCCGGAAGAAAACGTGCCCGCTCGCCTCCCGAGGCTCGGCGCCGGCGCGGTGCGTCGTGTGGATGTGGACGTGGTCCGTGCCGCTGTGCTCGTGCGCGTGGACGTGGAGCCGCCCGCGCCTCAGGTTGAAGAAGACCTGCGCGCCAAGCACCACGAGCATGACCCCCACGCCGAACTCAAGCACCGGGGCGATGGCCTCGTAGCGCTCGAGGACCGCCTCCTTGAGCAGCAGGATCAGGAGGCCGACGGCGAGCAGCGGCGTGGTGTGACCGAGCCCCCACGACACACCGACCCAGATGCCGCGCCACGCGTTGCCGTACTCCCCCGCGATGGTGGAGACCGCGACCACGTGGTCGGCATCGGTGGCGTGCTTGAGCCCCAGGAGGAAGCCGACGGACAGCGCGGCGAGGACGCCGGAGTCGAGTACCACGGCCTAACCGGACCTCGGCCGCTCGTGGTGGCGCTCAGGCTCGGGGGCATGGCCATGCCCGCTGTGGGAGTGCGCGACGTCTTGGCGGCAGTCGGCGCAGAGGCCGCTGAGCGCGGAGTGCTCGACGTGGAGGTCGAAGCCAGCCTCCGCCACGAGCCGCTCGCGCAGGTCGTCGAGGAACCGCGTGGGGATCTGCACCGCCTTGCCGCAGTGCTCGCACACCAGGTGGTCGTGGCGGCGCTCCGGATCGGAGACCTCGTAGCGGCTGACGCCACCCTGGACCACCTCGTTCAGCAGGTGCAGCCGCTTCAGCAACCCGACGGTCCGGTAGACCGTGGCCACGTCGATGAACGGGTACTCTTGGCGGACACGCGCGAGGATATCGTCGACGGCCACGTGCCCGCCGATCTCGCCGACGGCGGAGAGGACCATGACGCGCTGCGGCGTCAGCCGGTGGCCGGCTCGGTGGAGCGCGCTGGCGATGGGGTGCTCGTTCGGCATGCTTATTGCGACCGTTCGCAATAAGCTTCTATCGCATTACCGCGAAGGCTGTCAACCGCGGCACGCGGCCGTCGTCAACACGCCCGTCATCCTGAACGTAGTGAAGGACCTCGTGGCCGGTCCGCCGCCCCGCGGCGCGACGAGCGGGGACGAGATGCTTCGCTGCGCTCAGCATGACAGAGGGCGGAGGTTGACTGGCAGTTTCGCGCCGCCTGCGCCTACTCCGTCGCGCCGCCGTACACGACCGTGTCGGGGTGGAACGCCGCCCAGGCGAACCAGAAGTGGTCCGAGTGCACCACGCGCCCGAGCTTCGTGCCCTCCAGCGGACCAGCCACGGCCTCGCCGAGGATGCTCCACGTGCTCCCGGTCTCCTCGTCGACGATCCTCCCGCCGCCGTCGTCCGCGAACGCGAACGTCAGCTTCATTCCGTCGACGACCGGATCGAACACGCCCGTCGCGCCCACCTCCCTCGCCGAGGCGATGACGCGCGCGTCCAGCGCGGAGCGCGCCCCCGGCTCGTAGAACACGGCGATGTCCCGCCCGCCGATACGGTAGTTGACGACGCGCTCCTCGGCGAGGATACGGAACGGGAACGCCACGCCAGCGTCGCCGATAGCCACGGCGGCCACGCGCTCCATCGGCTGCAGCCGCCCGTCCGCCTCGCCGTCGAACAGGAATGGCCGCTGGTCGAGGCGGTCGTACCCCACGTACGGGTTCGTCCCATAGGCGATCCTGAAGCCCGTCTCGCGTGAGAGGACCTCGCTTGTGGGGTAGGCCTCCGCGTACGTCTTCCACGCGACGAGCTGCGCCGGGATGAAGGTGAGGCGCTCGCCGGCCAGCGCGCCCACGATGCCCTCGCCCGTCAGCTGCTGCCACCACGACTGCGTCTGGCGGTCCCACATGATGAGGTCGCTGTTGCGCAGGTTGCCCGACACGCCGAAGTCGTAGACGACCCCGTTCAGACGGCGGTCGAAGACGATGGCTGAGTTGCACAGCGGACAGAACGTGATGGCCACCGGGACGCCGCCGATCTCGTCGTTGACGATCTCGTGCCGCGTCAGGATCTGGAGCGGATACGCCTTCGCGACGCCGTCCACCTCGAGCGCGATCACCGGCTCGAGCGGCGCCAGCCACTCGTTGACCTGCGCGACCGACTCGAACATGGGGTTGTCGATCGGCGGGATGCCGTCGCGGCCGACGCCGCCGGAGAAGATCTCCCCGTAGTCGATCGTGTGGAGGCTGAAGTCGGTGTCCCAGCCGAACGTCGAGAACGCGGCCTCTCCCAGCGCCTCCAGGAAGTCGGGGTCGGGCTCCACCTTGGTGCGCGCCTGCGGGGGCGCCGGGCCATCAGGCGTCGATGCAGCCGCAGCGGCCGGGGGCGGCGTGTCCGTGGGCGGCGCGCTTCCGCAGGCCACGGCCACGCCAGCCGTGAGCGCGGCTAGAAGTGCCAGGAGCGGTCGCGTCGGAGCCATCGTATCGATTGGATGCGCGGCGGGCGCGCCGCGGTGCCGTGCGCTCGTCCGTGCTTCGAGAGCCTCAGCACGAACGGGGTGTGGGGTTGAGTGCCAACCATTCGCTCCGTCGGCGGGTCGGCGCCATCGGTTCGCTCTGGATGACGGCGCCCGCAATCTCAGCAGCGCTACCCCTTATGGGTCAAGGGCTGTGCCCTTGTTATGGGTCAAGGGCTGTGCCCTTGCGAAGGTGATGCCGGAGGTGATCGTGGCGCTCCCTTCGCTGGGGCCGGCTGCGTCGGCGAGGACCTGGTGGACCGTCACGTCCATCGTGGCGAAGCCCTCGGGCGTGCCGGCGGGGGAGGGGGCCTCGGCGGCCGTGCCCTTCACGTAGTAGGTCATGCGCTCGTCGACGAAGATGAGCGTGACCTTGCCGTTGGCGCGCATGTTGGCGGTCGTGCGGCTGTCGGCGTAGGTGACCGTCCGCAGCGTATGCCGGTCGCGGGCGCTCACCTCGCCGGCGCTCAGCAGCGCCGGGTGCGCCCACCCCTCGGCGTCGATGGTGGAGACGACGATGGCCGTCCCGGCCGCCGCGCCAGCTGCGCCCGCCGAGAGGGCGCGGTAGAGGTCGTCGGGGAGCTCGTTGCCTAGCTCTTTCGACACGCCTAGTCCTGGGGCTCCTTGCCCGCCCAGCGCGTGAACGTCTCGTTCTCGATGCCGAGTGCGTCGAGGATCTTGCCGACGGTGTGATCGACCAGGTCCTCGATGGTCTTCGGCTGCGCGTAGAACCCGGGGATGGGGGGGAGGACGATGCCCCCCATGTCCGTCACGGCGAGCATGTTGAGGAGGTGCGTGCGGTGGAGCGGCGTCTCGCGCGCGACGACCACGAGCCGCCGCCGCTCCTTGAGGCACACGTCGGCGGCACGGGTGATGAGGTCGGTGCTGTAGGAGTGGGCGATGCCGGAGAGCGTCTTCATGGAGCAGGGGACGACGACCATGCCGTCGGTCTTGAACGAGCCGCTGGAGACGGCAGCGGCCATGTTGCGCGGGTCGTGGTTCACGTCGGCAAGCGCGGTGATGTCGGCGATCGTCCACTCGGGCGCTTCGTACTTGATCGAGAGGTGCGCGCCCTCGGAGAGGATGAGGTGCGTCTCCACGTCCGCCATGCCGGAGAGCGCGATGAGCGTCCGGATGCCGTAGATGGGCGACGATGAGCCGCTGATGCCGACGATGATCCTGCGCACGTGACCCCTCGCGTTACCGGCCTTGCCTCAGAGCTCGTTCCCGCTAACGTGGCGTCGGTCCCTCACGGGCCTTTCGACCATCC
>JACZSI010000010.1 GCA_022574265.1 Chloroflexota bacterium
CTCCTCCGGCGTATCCCCGCTTGGGGTCACGCCCTCCGCGTCGAACGTCATCTGGGCGACGATCGGCAGCGGCGAGACCGACCGCACGGCTGCCACCGCCAGCTTGACCTCCGCCAGCGACGAGAACGTCTCCAGCATGAAGAGATCGACGCCCGCGTCCGCGAGCGCCGCGGCCTGCTGAGCGAAGGCGTTGTGTCCCGTCGCCGAGTCCAGCGCGCCGAACGGGGAGGAGTCGCGCCCGAGCGGCCCGATGCCGCCGGCGATCCAGATGCTCTGCCCGACGAGCCGCCGCGCCTGCTCGGCGATCGCCACGGCGGCGCGGTTGATCTCCTCGACCTGGCCCTCGACGCCCGCGGCCGCGAGCCGGAGCGCGTTCGCCCCGAAGGTGTTGGTCTGGATGACCTCGGCGCCCGCGCGCAGGTAGTCGAGGTGGACCGCTTTGACCACGTCGGGGTGCGTCAGGTTGGCGAGGTCCAGTGGATCGTCCTCGACGCCGCGCTCGTAGAGCTGCGTGCCCATCGCGCCGTCGCAGAGCAGCGGTCCGTGGGCGAGGCGTTCGGTGAAGGAGAGCGGCATGGCGTCGGCGAGCTCCGGGTCCGGATCGGGCCCACATTGTAACGTGGGTGCGCCCTCAGCCCGCCGCGGCCTCGACCGCCTTGGCGCCCAGGAGCTTGGCGCAGGCGTAGACCGCGCTGGTGCACGGCATGGGCCGCCCGAGCATCCGGCCAAGCTCGAGCACCGTCCCGACCAGGCCATCGACCTCAAGCGGTTTCGCCGCCTCGACGTCCTGGAGCATCGACGTCTTGTGCGCGCCCACTGCCTCCGCGCCCGCCATGCGGGCCTCGATGCTCACGGGGATGTCGATGCCGAGCTCCGCCGCGACGCCGTATATCTCCTCCATCATGGCTTGGACGAGGGCGCGCGCGTCCGGGTCGGCAGCGATCTCGGCCAGGCTCGCCCTGGTCAGCGCGCTGACGGGATTGAAGGCGCTGTTGCCCAGCAGCTTCACCCAGATCTCCTCCCGTATGTTCGAGCGGATCGGCGCGCGCAGCCCGGCGCGGCCGATGGCCGTGGACAGCGCGCGGCAGCGTTCGGACGTCGAGCCGTCGAGCTCGCCGATCGAGAAGCGGTCGCCCTCCGTGTGCTCGATCACGCCGGGCTCCACGATGGCCACGGCCGGGTAGACGACGCAGCCGATGATGCGCTCGGGGGAGATGTGCGCCGCGATCACCCCGCCGGGGTCCGCGCTCTCCAGCCGCGTCCCCTCCCAAGGCCCGCCGTGGCGCGAGAAGTACCACCACGGGATGCCGTTCTGCGCGGGGACGACGGCCGTGGCGTCGCCGAGCAGCGGCGCGAGCAACGGCGCGATGGCCGTCAGGCCGTGCGCCTTGACCGCGAGCACGAGGTAGTCGACCTCGCCGACCTCGCGTGGGTCGTCCGTCGCCAGCGGCTTCGCCTCGAAGTCGCCGTCGGGGCTGCGGACGCGCACGCCGTGCTCTTGGAGCGCACGCAGGTGCGGGCCGCGCGCGATCAGCGACACGTCCTCGCCGGCCGCGGCCAGCTTCGCGCCGAGGTAGGCGCCGATGGCGCCCGCGCCGTAGATGGCGAACCGCATCGCTACGACGCGGCGCCCTGGCCCGAGAAGGCTTCGGCGACGAAGCGGCGCTGGATCTTCCCGGTCGCCCCGCGGGGTATCTGGTCGACGATATGGATGGTGCGGGGCACCTTGAAGTCGGCCAGTCGCGTCCGGCAGTACGCCACGAGCTCCGCGGCGGTTGCCTCGCCGCTCAGCACGACGACCGCCGCTGGCTCCTCGCCGTGCGTGGGGTGCGGCACGCCGAAGGCGACGGCCTCCGCGACCGCGGGGTGGTCGCCCAGGACCTCGTCGATCTCGCGCGGTGAGATCTTCTCGCCGCTGCGGTTGATGATCTCCTTGAGGCGGCCGGTCAGCGTCAGGTAGCCGGCAGCGTCGATCACGCCCTCGTCGCCCGTGCGGAACCAGCCATCCGTGAACGACGACGCGTTCGCCTCCGGGTTGTCCTCATACCCGGTGATGACGTTCGCTCCCTTGATCACGACCTCGCCCTTGGCACCCGGCTTGAGCACGCTGCCGTCCACGTCCATGATGGCGACCTCGACGCCGGTGCCGGGGCCCACGGAGCCGGCCTTCCGGTCGGCGGGCGGCAGTGGGTTCGATGCCATCTGGTGGGCGGCTTCGGTCATGCCGTAGGCCTCGAGGACCGGCGCGCCGAAGGCCTCCTCGAGGTCGTGCATCAGGCTCGGTGCGAGGGCGGCGCTGCACGAGCGGATGAAGCGCAGGGTCTCCGCGCCCGGCGGCGGATCGCCGGCCCCGCGGCTCTTCGCGCGAGTCAGCAGCGCCTGGTGCATCGAGGGCACCGCCGAATACCACGTCACGCCGTGGTCCTTCACGACGGGCCAGAAGTTCAAGGGATTGAACTTCGGCGGCACGACGACCGTCCCCCCGGACTGGAAGGTCGCGAGCGTCGAGGCAACCAGCCCGTGGACGTGGAACAGCGGCATGATGCAGAGCGACACGTCGTCCGGGCCCAGGTCGTAGGTCGCGGCGACGTTGCGCAGCGAGCTCGTGAGGTTGCCGTGCGTGAGCGGGACGCGCTTGGGACGCGACGTGGTGCCGCTCGTGTGCAGGATGAGCGCGACGTCCGACGGCTTCGGCGCCGTCCCCGCGCCGCCGTCACCCCGGGGCGGGCCTATGAAGTTCATCCCGCCGGTCGAGTCCATCGTGATGGCGATGTGCAGTACGTCTTCGCCCGCGGCCTCGACCGCCTCCAAGCCCTCCTTGGGGCCGGTGATGATGGCCTTCGCGCCGGTGTCGTCGAGATAGAACTCGAACTCCTCCGGCTTGTACGCGGCGTTGAGCGGCGCGGCGGTCGCCACGCCGGAGACCGCCAGGAAAGAGGCGATGACCTCGATGCCGTTCGGCAGCACGATGGCGACGCGGTCGGTGCGCGTCAGACCGAAGCCGCGCAGCTGGGCCATGAGCCGGCCGATCTGGCGGCGGAGGCCGTCGTAGGTGAGCGTCGGGCCGTCCGGCGACACGATGGCCGCGCGGGAGCCCTCCCCTAACTTGAGGACCTCGATCAGTGTCTGCGCCTCGGCCATCGTTCCTCCGCTCGCTCGCTAGATCGCATCCGGTGCCGCGGCGATCGCCGCCAGGTCGTCCCGGGTATAGGAGCCGAGGCTCCTGAAGTCGTACTCAGTGTAGTTCTTGATCCACTGCATCGTGACTTTGGCGGCCTGCTGGTAGCGCTCACGGGTCGCTTCGTCCGGCTTCTCCAGCCGCGCCACGATGTCCTCTTGTTCCGCAACCAGCATACGCTTGATAAGCGCCAGGTCGTGCGCCTCGCCCGTTTCCGCGTCCTCGGCCGCGTGCACGATGCGCTGGGCGGTCTGGGCGACGGAGATGCGCGCGGTGGCCAGGTCCTCCATGAGCGCGGGGTGGAGTCCGGGCCGCCCGGCGAGGCTGTCGATGCCCTTGGCGCCCCGGCCACCGAGCCATCCCTCGACGTACTCGATGAGCGTGCGCAGGTTGCGGCGCGTGCCCTCCAGCGTGATCTTACCCGCCGGGCGCTCGATCGCGATGGGGTAGCGCTCGGGGTCGGCCATCTCGGCGCTCGGGCGCCAGCCGGAATCGGAGCGCTCCTTGAAGGGGGCGGCGGCGACGCCCATGTGGAAGATGTGGGCGACCCATCCGCGCGTGAAGCCCTGCGCGGCCTCCCACTCCTTGTCGGCCCGGATCGAGGCCGCGGCCGCTTCGTTGACCGCTTCGTCGCGGCTGGGCAGCGCTGTCGCCATGCCGCCGATCGCGACCGCGCCGTGCTTGAGGCAGACCGCGACGAGCCTGCGGAAGATGTTGGACAGAAAGTCCGTCGTCTTGACGTCCACGCCGAAGCGGTCCGGCCAGACCATGTCCGGGTCGGCCATGACGAACTCCAGGATGCTCGCCTTGAGGTCCCAGCGCGCCGCGTTGAGCCCGGCCGCGTAGGGGCCAAGCGCGTGCAGCATCTCCTCCATCTCATAGACCGCCGGCAGCGACTCGACGAGCGGGATGCCGCGGATCACGGCGTCGCGCAGGTGATCGAGCGACGCCTGGCTCTCGGCGAAGAAGTCGCGCCAGAACGCGGCCTCGGTGGCCGACTCCATCTTGGGCAGGTAGAAGTAGATGCCTTGCCCCGCCTCGGCCTGGGCGCGGCCCGCGTGGAACAGCGTGAGCGCCGTCCCCAGGATCGCCGCCGAGACGGGCTTCTGGCCGATCGTCACCTCGGGCTCGTCGAGGTGCAGGCCGCGCTCGCGGTGCATGAAGAAGGGTAGCGGGCCGTCTTGGACGGCGTAATCGCGGTTGCGCTCGGCGTCGTGGTAGGCGAGCTCGCGCCGCACGGCAAGCGTCCGGTTGTGGGCGGCCCGGACGGTATCGACGAGACGGTGGCCGGCCGAGTCCTCGTCGTCGTCCAGATCGCCCTCGGCGCGGGCGCCCTCGGGGCCGGGGTTGAGCGCGTTGATGAACATGGGCGTGATGGAGACCGGGCCGGTGATCTCGATGCCCGGCTTGCGCAGGTCCTCCGGCACCGGCGGGACCTGCCACGGCTCGTCGGTGATGGCGCTGCGGGGAGGGCTCGCGGGCAGCTTGAGGTCGCGCCGGGCCGAGCGCGCCGCGTCCGCTCGCGCCTCACGCGCCGCGGTAACGCGCGGCGCGAAGGCGTCGTGCATGTGCGCGAGGTAGTCGCAGAACGCGGGTGTGAACAGGTCCGCCGCGCCCTCTACGGGCGCGAACGTCACACGGCCAACGGTCGGCATGGGTGCGGTCCTTCGGATCGAGCGGTGCTGGAGCTCGGCGCGCCAGAAGCGCCAGCGGCTCAGTGGCCGGGGGGGCTCAAAAGACGATAGTGGGCGCGGCCGTGTGCCGTCAACAGCGCCGCGCGGGCTGCCGACCGCCGGTCTACTCGCGGACGCGCTCGGCGTCCGGAGGCGCCTGCCCGATCCGCAGCTCGAGGATCTCGCCGGTGGGGCCGACGATCAGGACGGCGGCCTGGTCCAGCCTCAGCTGCTTGATGCTCCCCGGCCGGCCATCCACGACCAGCTTGGTGCCACGCCGCGTGAGGTGAGCGACGTGCGTCGTGCCGTCCTCGTCCGCGGTGACACGTACGTCGACCCCGAGGAGGTTCCTGCCATCGTGGACGACGTTGATGCCCTCGATGCGGACCGAGACGCGGACGGTTCCAACGTCGGTGGGAGCATCGGGCACGCTCGGTCCTTGGCGCGCATCCGTCCCGGGGACCTGATAGGCGCTGTCGGCCCGCTCGAGCAGCTCCTCCAGCCCCTGGTGGCCCCGTTCCATCGCCTCCCGGAGCTGCTGGAGGCCCCGCCTGCTCGGCCCTTCGCCGACCCTGCTCTCGAAGCTCGCGATGCGCTGCCGGAACGCCTCCATCAGGCCGCTCAGCAGCACGACCCGCCGCACGGAGACCTCGCGCCGCGACGGCGAGCCGGGCGTCAGGCCCGGCCGAACCGGGGTTCCGCGCGCGTCGGCAGGCTCCGCCGTTGGCTGCGGGTCGTCGAGGGCCGGCAGCGCTTCGACGATCGAGCGCACGGGTCCGACCGCGAGCCCCTGCGCGCGGGCCCGGTGGCGCTCGATCTGCGCGACCAGGTCGGCCACGAACCGCTCCCGTCCGGTGCTCGTCACGTACTCAAGCTCGCGGATCCGGCGATCCATCAGCCGGGCGCGTAGGTCCGACTCGCGCTCGTCGGTGACGGTGAAGGCGAGCTGAACACGCTCGCTCGCGCGCATCACGGGATAGAGGAGCTCGCCGGGCGTGCTGTCCTGGGCCGCGAGGACGGTGCCCGTGCTCGAGCCTGCGACGACGAGCAGCGCGACGAGCGCGATGGTCGCCAGGCGCGGTGCGCCGGCGCCCGCGAGCGGCAGCCGCCACCAAGACCGCCGGCTGCGCTTGCGGCCGATGGCTTCGTGAAGCCGCAGACGGGCCGCGCGCTTGCGGTCCTGGTCCGGGAGGAAGGCGAACGCCTGGGCGGCCGCGACGCCCGCGGACAGCGCGTCGCGGAGCTCATCGGCGTGCTCGGGGAAGTCGCGGACGCAGGCGTCGACGCTCTCGCCGCGCGTGAGCACGCGGTCGATGCACTCATCGAGTATCTCCGCGAAGGACCGTCGTTCCGTCATCGTCCACCTACGTCTTGGGAAGGCCCCGCAGCCCCTGGATGGGCGGCTTCGGGACCCATCAGCGCTCGCAGCGCCTTGAGCGCCGTGCGCTGGAGCTCGCGGATCGCACCCGCGGTGCGCCCCATCACGGCTCCCGCCTCCTCGGCTGAGAGCTCACCCGAGAATCGGAGCGAGATGACCTCCTGCTGGGCCGGATTCAGGTGCTCCATCATCTGCCTGACGCGTTCCATGGCGAGGCGCTGCTCGACCTCGGCGGCCGTGTCGGCAGAGCCCGCGATCTGCATCGCGTCGTCCAGGACGACGGCGGGGCGCCGGGCGCTCCGCCGGTAGTGGTCCACGACCAGGTTGTGGGCGATGCGGAAGAGCCAGGCCTCGATGGGCACGCCGCGCGCTCTGAACGAGCCGATGGACTCGACGGCGCGGACGAAGACCTCGGCGGCGAGGTCCTCGCCCAGGTCACGGCTGCCCGTTCGCGCGGTGACGTAGCGCGCGATGCGGTCGTAGAGCTCTTCGTAGAGACCGGTGAGTATCTGGGCGTCGGGCCGGGCCCGGTCGGAGCCGGTGGGGCGCACGGCGGCGTGCTCCTGGCCAGGTGTGTATCTGAGGGCTGGCGCTGCCGAGTATACCATTCGCTCTTCCGCGTCCACCTGGTATCGACGCCCTTCCGAGCGCCCCCACCGCTCTGCCGGCTATCCCCTGCACTTGAGCACAACGACGCGGCAACGGAAACGTCAGGACGGGAGGTCCGCTGGTAGAATCGCGCGGTGCAGACACCGAAGGAGCCATGATGGCCGCGCGCCCCGACGACACACCGCCCCCCCGAAGCGCCGGCGAGCAGTTCGGGCGCATGGCGTCGCGCTACCGGACGAGCCGCACGCACGCGGTGGCCGGGCGCCTCGTCGACCTCGGCGCGTTGGTGGCCGGGCGGCGCTACGGCACCGCGGTGGACGTCGGCACCGGGCCAGGCTTCACGGCCTTCGCGGTCGCTCATCTCTGCGACCGCGTCGTCGCGACGGACGTGGCTGGACCGATGCTTGCGCAGCTGCTCGAGCTCCGCGACGAAAACAGCCTGCGCGGCGTGGAGCCGGTGCTCGCGGCGGCCGGAGCGCTGCCGTTCGCGGACGGCTCGGTGGACCTCGTGACCTGCCGGACGGCCGCCCACCACTTCGCCGACGTCCCCGGCTGGCTCGCGGAGTCCCATCGCGTGCTCGCACCGGACGGCGTGCTTGCCATCGCCGACACCATCGCGCCCGCCGACCCCCAGACCGCCGCGTGGATGCACGGCATCGAACGCGAGCGCGACCCGAGCCACGTCCGCAACCTGCCGGCGGCCGAATGGCGGGCGGCTCTCGGGAGCGCCGGGTTCCGGATCGTCAACGAGGCCTTTTCGGAGGTCTCGCTCCAGTTCCCGGACTGGGCGGAGCGCGCGGGGATGGAGGGGGACGCGATGGAGGCGCTTCGCGGCGAGCTGCTGGGCGCCCCCGGCGACGCGAAGGGTGCGTTCGGCATCGAGCCGCAGCGCGACGGGAGCATCGACTTCCACTGGGACGTGCTGGCGCTCGTGGCCACGAAGGCGTAGGGCGCGGCCTTAGGCCAGGTCCGCGCGCACCGAGCGCTGGGCGGCGGCGACCCCCGCGCCGGCGGCGACCTCGAACCCCTGGCCGGCGAGCGCGTTCTCCAGGCCGGAGAGGAACGTGAGGACGTTCGAGACGGTGCTGTTGTGGCCCATGAGGCCCACCCGCCACACCTTCCCAGCAAGCTCCGAGAGTCCGCCGCTGATCTCGATGCCGTGGTGGGCGAAGAGGTACTTGCGGACGTCGGCCTCAGGCACGCCATCGGGTGAGCGGACGGCGGTCAGGCTCGGCACGCGGTGGCCCTCCGGGGCGACGATGGCGAGACCCATCGCGCCCAACCCCGCGTAGAGCGCGGCCGCGCTGTGCGCGTGCCGTGCCCAGCGGGCCTCGAGCCCCTCCTCCAGCACCAGCCGGAGCGCCTCGCGCAGCGCGTAGATCATCGAGACGGGCGCGGTGTGGTGGTAGACGCGCTGGGCCCAGTAGTCCTGGAGCATCGTCAGGTCCAGATAGAAGCTCTGCACTTTGGTCTTGCGGGCGCGCATGACCTCGATCGCCCGCTCGCTCAAGGTGATGGGGGAGAGCCCGGGAGGCGCGCCGATGCACTTCTGCGTGCCGCTGTAGCAGACGTCCACGCCCCAGGCATCCGCACGGAACTCGACGCCCGCGAGCGAGGTCACGGCGTCCACCACGAGCAGCGCCCCGGCCTCGTGCGCGATCGCCGCCAGCGGCTCGAGCGGCGTGAGCACGCCGGTCGAGGTCTCGGCATGCACGACGGCGACGGCCTTGACGCGCTTGAGCGAGGCCACGCGGGCCTTGACGGCGTCGGGGTCCACGGGGGAGCCCATCGGGTGCTCCACCGTGACGACCTCGGCGCCGCAGCGCCGCCCGATCTCCGCGAGGCGCTCGCCGAAGTAGCCGTTGGTGCCGATCACGAAGGTGTCGCCGGGCTCCAGCACGTTGACGAGCGCGGCCTCCATGCCGGCCGTTCCGGTGCCGGATACCGGGAGCGTCGCCGCGTTCTTGGTCTGGAAGACCTCCCGCAGCATCTCGCGGACGTCGTCCATCACGCCCAGGAAGTCGGGGTCCAGGTGCCCCAGCAGCGGGGCCGTCATCGCGTTGGCCACCCGTGGGTGGATGTTCGAAGGGCCGGCGCCCATGAGGAGGCGCGTCGGTGGGTTGAAGTCGTCCATGTCGCCTGTCGTGGGTGCTTGAGGGTACTGGGCCGCGGTTGGGGAGCGTGCGCCGGGTGGTGGCCTGCATTATAGCGTTGCGCCGGCATGGCAGGCGGCTTTGCCCCGAAACCTGCGCCCCGCTCCCGTAACGTCGCTGCCCCACGACCGTTCCGACCATCCCCCCGTCCCCCTTCCTGGCCAGGAAGGGGGTGACAAAGCCAAATACGGGGGACACCCCCGTGCCCCCCCCGGCCCTTCGACAAGCTCAGGGCAGGCGCCGGGGCTTCGCCCCTCTGCACTCCCTGTCCGGTGGATGAAAAGAGGTTTTGAGGCAAGGCCCGCCAGGGCGGGGGTCGTAAAGCTAGATACAGGGGAACCCCCCGTGCCCCCGGCAGAGGGGCGCTGCCGCTGTGCATAGCCCTCCGGTGCACGAAGAGGGGCTTTTGAGGCGATGTCCGCCAGGGCGCCGGAGAGGGAGCGGGCAACTCAGGCGAACAAAATTGGTCGCAATTCGAGATTATTACCATATTTAGTGGTGTCCGATCGCTCGGACACCACCACTGCCGGAAAGTGGTGCCCCGACACCTGCGGCAGTAGACAGCTTCCAGGGCTTGGTGAACGCTCCGAACGGCTTGCAGATGTCTGAGTAAAGTATTGCTAAGTTCTTAAACAAACTCTAACGTTCATACGATCTGTCCGTGCCAGAACAGCGATCAGCGATGCATCAAGGCGCCTATCACCAACCCGTCATGACCGACCGTGTGGTCGAAGGGCTCGCCGTGCGCCCCGGCGGCGCGTACATCGACTGCACGCTGGGCGACGCCGGCCACGCCACCGCCATCCTCGAAGCCGCGGCTCCCAGCGGCCGTCTGCTGGGCATCGACGCCGACCCGGAGGCCACCGCGGCCGCCCGCGACCGCTTGGCGCCCTACGGCGCCGCGGTGACGGTCGTCGACGGCAACTTCAGGGCGCTGGAATCGCTCGCCGCGGCGCACGGCTTCGTGCCGGCCGACGGCGTGCTCTTCGACCTGGGCATCTCCTCGCGCCAGCTCGACGCCGAGGAGCGGGGCTTCAGCTTCCGCAGGCCCGGGCCACTGGACATGCGCTTCACCCCTGGCGAGGGCCCGTCGGCCGCGGACCTGGTGAACACGCTCGGTGAGAGCGAGCTCGCCGACCTGATCTACCGGTTCGGCGAGGAGCCGCGCTCGCGGCGCATCGCGCGCGCCATCGTGGCGGCCCGGCCGATCGACGACGCGATGAAGCTCGCGGACGTCGTCCGCCGCGGGTCCGGCTACCCGCGCGGGCGCACGCACCCGGCCACGCGTACCTTCCAGGCGCTGCGGATCGCCGTGAACGACGAGATGGCCAGCCTGGAGGCTGGCCTCGAGCAGGCGCCGCTCGTGCTCGGGCCCGGCGGACGCCTCGTCGTCATCGCCTACCACTCCCTGGAGGACCGCCGCGTCAAGCGCTTCATGAACGCGGGCCCGATGCGCCCGCTCTCCAAGAAGGTCACGAAGCCGTCCGCCGACGAGATCGAGGCCAACCGGCGCAGCCGGAGCGCGCGCCTCCGCGTGGCGGAGCGCCCGGAGGACCAGCCATGAGCCGGTCCAAGGAGCAGCTCTACGCCGGCGTCGACGTCGGTACCACGAAGATCGCGACGGTCGTGGCGCGGGTTGCCTCGTCCGGCATCGAGGTCGTCGCGCTCGGCCACGCGCCCTCGATCGGCATGCGCAAGGGGCTCGTCGTCGATGCCGCGGCCCTCACCGACGCCGTCCGGAGCTCCGTCTCGGAGGCCGCAGCGGCGTTGGGCAAGCGGCTGCCGCCCGCCTACGTCAGCGTCACCGGCGCCCACGTCGCTTCCGTGAACGCGACCGCCTCGATCACGCGCAAGGCCGGCGAGAAGGAGCTCAGGGCGTTCACGGAAGGCGACGTCGACGAGGTGCTGGCATCCAGCGTCCCGGAGATGGACCCCTCCAGCGTGCTGCTCCACGCCGTTCCTCGACGCTTCGCCATCGACGGCCACAGCATCGTGCACGACCCGGTTGGTCTGTGCGGTGAGTGGCTCGCCGTCGAGACCCACGTGGTCTCCGGCGACCGGCGCGCCGTTGCCGAGCTCGCAGGCGTGGTGGGCGACGCGGGCGTCAAGGTACGGGGGATGGTCCTCCAGCACCTGGCGAGCGCGAGCGCGGTGCTCAGCGCGGATGAGCTCGAGCGGGGCGTCGTCCTGGCGGACGTCGGCGGTGGCACCACCGACATCGCTGTCTTCGAGGACCGCGCCGTCCGGCACACCAGCGCCATCGGGGTCGGCGGGGAGCAGTTCACGAGCGACCTGGCGGTGGGGCTCGGCATCTCTCCGGAGGTCGCCGAGCGCGTCAAGCTCGCTCTCGGGCCCGCCGAGACCCACGGGACCGAAGCGCGACTCGAAGTGGGCGGCGTCTCCGAGGGCGGAACGCAGCTCGTGTCCCGGCGCCGTGCCCACGAGCTGCTGCGCGACCGCTCCCTCGAGCTGGTGCGGCTCATCCTGCACCGCGTGGGGGAAGCGGGGACCGACCGCATGCCAGCGTGTGGCCTCGTGCTCACGGGGGGCGCGAGCAAGCTCAGCGCCCTGGCCGAAGCGGCGGCCGAGTACGCCCGGTACCCCGTGCGCGTCGCCGCGCCTTCGAGCGCGCTCGCGCTCCCGGCGGAGCTGGACGATGCGTCTTTGTCCTCCGCCGTCGGCCTCGTCCTATGGGCCGTCGAGCACCAGCGCGCCCGGAAGGCCGTTGCGCCGGTCCGCGAATGGCCGCGCAGGCTGGCGAGCGCGCTGCGCCTCCGCAGGCCGCAAGGAGCCTCCGCATGAGCAGCGCCGCTCATGCCGGGGTCCGCCACCGGTGGATCACAGGCAGCGTCGGAGGCATACCTCGGGTCGCGGGGATCGGAACAGCGGCCCGACAGTCCCAAGAAAAAGGGGGATAGCACCATGGATATGTTCGGAGCGAACCAAGCGTCACAGATAGACGGTCTGGCCCAGGTCAAGGTGATCGGTGTCGGCGGGGGAGGCTGCAATGCCGTCAACCGCATGTACCGTGAGCGGGTACCGGGCATCGAGTACATCGCCGTCAACACCGACGCCCAGCACCTGCTGCGGCTCGATGTCCCCGTCAAGGTCCGGATCGGCGACAAGCTGACCCGCGGCCTCGGCGTCGGCGGCGACCCGGAGATCGGCCGAGCGGCGGCCGAGGAGTCCCGCGAGGAGCTCTACGAAGCCGTCCGCGGCGCCGACATGGTGTTCATCGCCAGCGGCATGGGCGGCGGAACCGGGACGGGCGCCGCGCCCGTCGTGGCCGAGATCGCTCGGGAGACGGGCGCGCTCACGATCGCGGCGGTCACGAAGCCCTTCGGCTTCGAGGGACAGAAACGCAGCATGACCGCCGAGGACGGCCTGGTTGTGCTCAAGGAGCACGTGGACACGCTCATCGTGATCCCGAACGACCGCCTCACGACCATCTGCGACGAGACGGTCACGGCCGAGACGGCGTTCAAGATCGCCGACGACGTCCTGCGGCAGGGCGTGCGGTCCATCGCCGAGCTCGTCACCGTGCCCGGCGAGATCAACCTGGACTTCGCCGACGTCAAGACCATCATGAAAGGCGCCGGACCGGCCTGGATGGCCATCGGCACCGCCAGCGGCGAGGGGCGCGCCATCGCGGCCGCCAAGGAAGCCATCAACAGCCCGATGCTCGACGTCAGCATCGAGGGCGCCCGCGGCGTCCTGCTCAACATCACCGGTGGCACCGACATGACGTTGACGGAGGTGCAGGAGGCCGCCGACGTCATCAGCCGCACCGTGGACCCGGAGGCGAACATCATCTTCGGCATGGTGACGGACCTGAAGATGGAGGACGAGATCCGCGTCACGATCATCGCGACCGGCCTCCCGAGCGTGGAAGGCTCGGCCTTGCACGACGAAGCCATCTCCGAGTTCCTGCGCGACGCGCTGGGCGAGGAGTCGACGCTGGACCTGCCGCCGTTCCTCCGTGGCTCGGCGCAGACCTCGAACTAGACGTTCCAGGGCCGCCGAGGGACCCTCCCCCCGAGGCGGCCGCGCGACCCCCGCGGCTCCCGGACGGCCAAGGCCGATGGCCGGGAGCCGCAACCCAACCGACGACGACGCCCGGCGCCCTTTCGGCGCTCGGGCATCCCCGGAGCGGTCTCCTCCTTGACCGCTCCCATCAACCCGCGTTGTCCAACCCCAACCGGGAGCGGACGACGCGCTCCCAGGCGCGGGGAGCAGGGTTGCCGGGCCCCGAGTATCTCGGGGCCCGGTTCACGTGCTGCTGGCCCGGCAGTGCGCCTCACCCGTAGGGGCGCGATTCATCGCGCCCTGTGCCCACCGGATCGCCCGTGCTTGGCCCCACCGGGGCAGGGCGCGATGAATCGCGCCCCTACCAACCCATCTCCCTCGCCGCCCACGGCGGGCGCTCCCCAAGCCTCCAGCACATATGCCCTGGTTCGCACCAGATGCCGTATGCACCCGTCGCCGATGCCCACATCTGGTAGGAAATCCACGGACCAAACTCTTGACACGGCTGACCTGTCTCATCAAGAATGCGCACGTCCCGCTACTACGCACCTAGATGTAGTGGCCCTCGCACCTTAAAATCCTCTATATTGTTGTTCATCCGTGACTACCAGTGGCTGCGGGGCGCCCTCAGATGACCCCGGGCCATGGAGGCACTGCTCATGCGCTGTCCCAACTGCGAAGCTCCCGAGACCCGCGTGACGGACTCTCGGGACACCGGCCAGGAGATACGCCGGCGGCGCGAGTGCCTGAAATGCAGGGTCCGCTTCACCACGTACGAGCGGGTCCAGCACGCGGCGCTCGGTGTCGTCAAGCGCGACGGACACCGCGAGGAGTTCGACCGGGACAAGCTGCTCCGGAGCATCCGGCTCGCCTGCGTGAAGCGCCCCCTACCCACGGGGGCGATCGAGAAGCTCGCCGATGAGATCGAGAGCGACCTCGAGCGGCTGGGACGGGCCGAGGTGCCCGCCACCGTGATCGGCGACACGGTGCTGGTGCGGCTCCGGGCGATGGACCCGGTCGCTTACGTGCGCTACGCGAGCGTGTACCGCGACTTCGACTCCCTCGAAGGCTTCATCAGCGAGATCCAGCAGTACCACGCCGACGGCGCTGGGTCAGCCCAGCAGCAGGCCTCCGGCCAGCTCGAGCTCATCCCCAACGAGTTCGCCATCCCGCCGCGGCAGCGAGCGCGAAGGGGCAGGCGCCCCCGCATCACGGCCCCCGCCGACCGCGAGCCAGACGGCGCGGAGTCTGCTCCCGCCACCTGAGCCCCGCCCAAACCCGCCACGAGGCCCCCCCCAGACCGTCTAGGAGCTGCACAAGCGCCTCCTGGACCGTCTCACGCCGTCGGGCCAGGCTCACACGCGATCGGAGGCAACGAGCATGGACCAGGGACCGTTCCGCTGGCTGCTGGACGCCGGACTGCCGGGCACCGCGTATCGAGCGATCGACGCGGTCGGGGTCGAGGAGTTCCGGCGCGTGCCGGGACCCGCGGGCATCCGCGAGGCCGTGGCGCTCGACCGCACGCTGGTGACGTGCAACCAGGACTTCCGCGGGCCGTCGGACCTGCGGCTCGACCACCCCGGGATCGTCGTCTTCGAGGAGGCCGTTGGAGACCACTCCGAGGTCGAGCGCAACCTGCTCCACCTGGCGTTCCGCATCGGCCGGCTCGACCAGCCGATCTCGCTCCGAGGCAACCGGTTCCTGCTCCGTCCCGACCGCGCGATCCTGCTCATCATGCCCAACGGCGCCGAGGTCGACGTCGAGCCCTGGAGGCACGTGTCCCTCGCGCCCATGCCCGCCGTGCTGAGCGGCGCGGCGAGCTAGCAACGACTGGTACACGGAGGCTGTCCGAACCGAACCACGCTGATCATGCCCCAGGCTAACTGGGGCTTCCCGGAGCACTCACTCCCCTGAGTGTTCCTCGTCTCCTTCCTCCAGGCCCCTTCCGACGCGCCACGGGAGTGGGCCACCGGGCCCCGCTGAAAAGCGGGGCCCAACCTTTTGCCGAGTGGCGGGCCGGGAGCGCCCCTGGGCTATACTTGCCGAACCCCGCAACGCCCTTGGAGGTCCGTGGCAGGCACCGCTCGCCAGCAACCACCAGACCGGCCACCGCTGATCGCCCTCACTCTCGGCGATCCCGCGGGCGTTGGCCCGGAGGTCGTCGCCAAGGCGCTCGCCGCACCCGGCGTCCGCGCGCTGGCGGACCTCGTGGTCGTCGGCAACGCGGGCGTGCTCGACCGCGCCTTCGCGCTCGTCGACGCGGGCCTGCACGCCGTGCCGGTGGCCGATCCGGCTGAGCCGGTCGCCCATGACGCCGTCGGCGTCTACGAGGACGATCCGCCCTACCCGCCCCTGGAAGACCTCCCCTACGGCCGTGTCTCCGCCACCGCGGGCGCGGCAGCGGTCGCGTGGGCCACGACGGCGGCGCGCCTGGCGATCGATGGACGCGTCGACGGCATCGCGACGGCGCCGCTCAATAAGGAGGCGGCGAACCTGGCCGGGCACGCCGAGGTGGGACACCAGGAGATCTACCAGAAGATGACGGGAGCCGAGCGCGTCATGACGATGCTGCTCGCTCCCGGCCTGCGCGTCGTGCACCTCACGACGCACCGCTCGCTGCGCGATGCGTGCGACGCGGTGACGCTCGATGCGGTGCTCGCGGCGCTGCGGCTGACCCACGACTTCTTCACGGGACACGGCATCGCGGAGCCGCGCATCGCCGCGGCGGCGCTCAATCCGCACGGCGGCGAGGCTGGCCTGCTCGGCTCGGAGGAGACGACGGCCATCGCGCCGGCCGTTCAGGCCGCGCGGGAGCTCGGCATCGACGCCACGGGGCCGGTCCCCGCCGACACGGTGTTCAACCAGGCCATCGACGGTGCGTTCGACGTCGTCCTCGCGATGTACCACGACCAGGGCCACATCGCCATCAAGGTGCACGACTGGTCCCGGAGCGTGACGGTGAACCTGGGCCTGCCCTTCCTGCGGACCTCGGTGGACCACGGGACGGCGTTCGACATCGCGGGCCGCGGAACCGCCGATCCGGTGGGCATGATCGAGGCGGTGCGGCTCGCCGCGCAGCTTGCGCGGACCGGGTCGCTGGTCGCCGTCTAGCGCATGACGGCCACGTGCTATACTCATCCATGACCCGTTTGCGAAGCCGGCCGCCAGGCCGGCGTTCGGCGTCTCAGGGGAGTTTTTGATGCGGACGGCGTTCATCGGCGGCGGTGTGATGGGCGAGGCGATGCTCGCCCGCGCGCTCGTCGCCGGCGTCATGACTCCGGCCGACGTCTGCGTCGCCGAGCCCCTCGAAGACCGCCGCGCGTACCTCGCCGCGACCCACGGGGTCGCCGTGACCGCGGACGGGGCCGAGGCCGCGGCGAGCGCCGAGCTCGTCGTGCTCGCGGTCAAGCCGCAGCAGGTCGCGGCGGTGCTCGAAACCCTCGCTGGGACACTCGATGCCAAGCAGACCGCGCTCTCGATCGTCGCCGGCGTGCCGCTCAAGGCGCTCGTGGAGGGCTTGAAGCACCCGCACGTCGTGCGCGTGATGCCCAACACCCCCGCGCGCATCGGCGCGGGCATATCGGTGTGGACGGCAGCCCCGGCCGTGAGCGCCGAGGGCCGCGCCGCCGCCGCCGCGCTGCTGGGAGCGCTCGGGCGCGAGTGGTACGTGGACGACGAGTCGTACCTGGACATGGCGACCGCGCTCTCGGGCAGCGGGCCCGCATACGTCTTCGCCTTCATCGAGGCGTTGGTTGAGGCGGGCGTTGGACTGGGCATGCCGCGGGAGATGGCCCTCGCGCTGGCCACCGAGACCGTCGCGGGAAGCGGCCGGCTCGCGCGCGAATCGGGGGAGGACCCGGCGGCGCTGCGGGTTTCGGTCACGTCTCCGGGCGGCACGACCGCCGCGGCGCTCGCGGCGCTTGAGCGCGGCGGCTTCGCCGCGACGATCCGAGACGCCGTCGCGGCGGCGCACCGGCGGGCGATCGAGCTAGGAGGCAACCGGTGAGCTTCATCGCGGATATCCTCCTCTGGGTGATCCAGCTGCTGATCTACGCGTTCATCGGCCGCGCGATCATCTCGTGGCTCTTCATGGCCGGCGTGCGCAACGAATTCGTGACGCGGCTGAACCAGGCGCTCGGCACGCTCACGGAGCCCCTGATCGCGCCGCTGCGGCGGGTCATCCCTCCACTCGGCATGCTCGACATCACGCCGCTCGTCGCCATCATCGGCCTCGTCGTCCTGCGGGCGATCATCCGCAGCCTCTAAGCCCAGCGGACACATCGTGGCCACGCTCATCGTCACCGACTCCAACGCGTCGCTGCCGCGCGAGCTCGTGCGCGGGCTGCCGCTGCTGATCGTCCCCATGGAGATCCACGCGGGCGGGCGCACCTACCACGACGGCGTCGATCTGACGCCGCAAGAGCTCTACTCGATGCTCGAGTCCGGCGAGCTCGCGACGACGTCGCCCCCGCAGCCGAGCGCTTACCTGGAGGCCTTCCGCGAAGCGCGTGAGCCTGCGCGCGAGATCGTCTGCCTCACGCCGTCGGCCGACCTGAGCGCCGCGCACAAGGCCGCGATGCAAGGGGCCGACGCGGCGCGTACCGAGGGGCTCGACATCGACGTCCGCGTCATCGACACGCGTACGGCGGGCAGCGCACAGGGACTCGTCGCGCTGGCCGCGGCCCGCGCGGCGGCAGGCGGCTCGAAAGCCGACGTCATCGAGGCGGTCGGGCGTGGGATGGCAGGCGTCGCCATGTACGGCTACCTGGACTCGCTCCGGTACCTGTGGCGCAACGGGCGCGTGCCGCGGATCGCGATGTGGCTCGGCGAGCTGGTCGGCGTGAAGCCCATCCTGTCGCTCGTGGACGGCAGCATCGGCCTCATCGAGCGCCCGCGCACCCGGCGCCGGGCCATGGACCGCCTGGTGGGCCTGGCGGCAGCGCACCTGGCAGGAGCTCGCGGGCGGATCGCGGTCATGCACGCGAACGCGCCGGACCGCGCGGAGGAGCTCGCCGAGCGGCTGCGCACGGAGCTTGATCCGGCGGAGCTGTTCGTGACCGAGTTCACGCCCGTGATCGGCGCGCACGTGGGGCCGGGGCTCGTGGGGTGCGCGCTGCACGCGGCCGAAGGCTAGCGGGCCACGCTGCTGGCACTCTGGGAAGATAGCCGGCGGCTAGCGCGGGTCATGCATGGCGATCGGCCGCGACGAGCCCACGTCGCGCACCTCGAACGGATGGACCACAGCGAATGCTCCGCTCAATAGCGCGGCGCCCGCAGCGAAGACCAGCGCGAAACGCAGGTCGTTCGTACCGGCCAGGCCTGCCAGCAGGCCACCGAGCGCTCCGAGCCCGTCCATCACCGCGTAGACCAGACCCAGAGACGTCGATTCCCGCTTGCCGACCATCTCGACAGCCGCTGCCAGATAAACAGGCCGCATGCCGGAGAGCGCGGTCCCTCCGATGATCACACCCGGCAGCAGCAAGAATGGGCTGCTGGAAAACGCCGCGAGCAGGATCCCTCCCGAGGCCGCGATCGCCGACAGCACGACGATCCGTTTCCTGCCCCATCTGTCCGATACCTGGCCCATCACGGGTGCGGAGATGGCTCCACCCAAGAGCATCACGGCGAACGCGACGCCCGCCCAAGCGGACGAGTAGCCGTGGTAGGTCTGAAAGAACAGTGGACTCATGGCCAGCAGCGCCACGAACGACATGCTGTAGCTGACACCCAGTCCGAACATGATGGCACCCGCCGGAGTGCGCCACACGCTGAATATGTCTCGCAGGTCAGACCTCGTGAGTGCGGGGTCCCGGGAAGGTTCGACGTACCGATGGAGGTAGAGCATCGCCAGTCCCATCAACGCCGCTGGGATGATGGCGAGCCGGAAGACGACGCGCCAATCGAGGTATCCGAGGAGGAAGCCGACCACCAACGGGCCGAGGACCTCGGCGAGCATCCCGCCGGAGAGGTGGACGCCCAGCGCGAGCGCGCGCCGCCGCGGCATGTGCTGCACCATGGCTCCCGTCGCCATCGGGTGCCAGGCCGCGTCGCCCACGGCGGCGAACGCGAGCAACAGAGCGAACGTCCAATAGCCCGGCGCGAACGAGGCCGCCGCGTAGCCGATGACGACCCACCAGATCGTCGCCGTCAACATCAGCCCTCTCCGGCTGAACCGGTCGGCCAGGATACCCGAGGGCAGGTAGCCGAGCCCCGCTCCCACGTTGTGTGCGGTGATGAGCAGGCCGACCTCGGCTGGCGACAGGCCCCAAGCGAGCCCGACCGCCGGGGCAATCAACCACAACGCTCCGCCCGGCATATCGACCGAGGCGTGGCCAAGCGGCAAGACGATCAGGTAGAAGATGCGGCGGGCGCGCTCAGACATGTGCACAGTGTACGGACCCGCGGGGAGCGAAGATCGGCTGCGGCTAGTCCGACGGACGTGATCGGCCATTCGCGGCGGCCTGCCTCCAGAGGTAGACGTCCGCGCTTGTTCGGCTGCGCCGAAACCGTCTCGCCTCCTTAGGCTTCAGGCCGGTATGGTAGCCTGCTGCACGCCCTCGACACCCGCTTGGTGGCCTCATGCAACGGCCCCCCCGGAGAACGCCCCATGGTGACCTTGTCCGTGACCCAGGGAGACATCGCGACGGCCGACGTCGACGCGATCGTCGTCAACCTCTTCGAGGGCGTGACGACGCCCGGCGGCGGCACGGGCGCGGTGGACCGGGCGCTGGACGGCGGCATCTCAGGCGTCATCGCGGACGGCGAGATCTCCGGCAAGCAGGGCGAGATCGCCATGCTGCA
>JACZSI010000011.1 GCA_022574265.1 Chloroflexota bacterium
GGCCCATTCCGCGGTCCGCCTGGGTCCTTGGAAAATTTCTGGCCTACCTTCTCGTCACCGTGTCGCTTCTCGCCCTCTCCTTTATCGGCACCCACGTGGCCTGCTCATTCCTATCGAACTACGCCATCACCTGGGAGAGCACCGTATTCATGCTCAAATATCTCGCCTGCATTTCCATGGCAATCCTCGGCTACGGCGCCCTCGGATTGGCCTTCGGCGCACGGTTCAAACGACCCATGATTGCCGGCCTCGTTTTCGTCTACGTATGGCAACGCGTTGCCCGCCTGCTCCCCGGATCCACGAGCAACTTCACCATCAGCTACTACGTCGATGCCTTGAGGCCTGTGAGCGTAGACAAGCCCTTCATTCAGGAAATTGTGGTAGGCGTGCTCGGCGACGACGCGCAGCGCGGCGTCGGTCTCCTCGCCGGAGCCGTAGCGCTTGCCCGATATCTCCTCCACGCGCTCGATGATGGGCCTGAAGAGGTCCGTCTCGTAGAGCGAGGCGACGCCCTGCATGATGGCGGCGACGCGCTCCAGGCCCAGGCCCGTGTCGATGCCGGGGGCCGGCAGGTCCGTCCGCGTGCCGTCGGGCGCCTGGTGGAACTGCGGGAAGACGAGGTTCCAGATCTCCACGAAGCGGCCCTCGGGGTCGTCGCACGGGGTGCCGTTGCGGTCGGGGTGGAGTTCGTAGTAGATCTCGCTCGATGGGCCGCAGGCGCCCTCGGCTCCGGCCGGGCCCCAGAAGTTGTCGGCGTCGCCGCAGCGGCTGATGCGCCCAGGATCGACCCCTATCTCGTCGCGCCAGATGGCCTCGGCCTCGTCGTCGCCCTCGTGCACGGTCACGAAGAGGCGCACGGGGTCGAGCCCCAGGACGTCCGTCACGAACTCCCACGCCCACGCGATGGCCTCGCGCTTGAAGTAGTCGCCGATGCTGAAGTTGCCCAGCATCTCGAAGAAGGTGAGGTGCGTGAGGTCGCCGACCTCGTCGATGTCGGTGGTGCGGAAGCTCTTCTGCGCCGAAGCGAGGCGCTGGTTGGGGGGCTGCTCGACGCCGGCGTAGTAGGGCTTGAACGGCACCATGCCCGCGGAGGTCAGCAGCAGCGTCGGGTCGCCGGCGGGGATGAGGGAGGCGCTGGGCACGACGAGGTGACCGCGCTCCTCGAAGAACCGGAGGAACGCGGCACGGATCTGGTCGCCGGTGATGGGTCGTTGGTCAGCCACGCGATGCCTCGGCCGAACGGGGCCCGGGGCCGCAGGGCCCCACGTGCGGCAGGCCACGGCCTGCGCGAAGTCTACGTTCGGCCGGAGCGGGGTGTCAACGGAATCCAGGCCCCCGCTTCTGTCTGCTTTGCTGGCTTTCCGGCAGGCCACGGCCTGCAAAACGGGTTTGACGCTTCTCAGGGCGTGTGGTAGGTTGCGAGCACCGGGGGAGTGTGGCGCATGACGGCGATGGGCGCCTCGCCAACTCAATCGCACCCCTTGGCCGGCCGAGGGGACACGGCCGAAGCATGCAGCGCGATCGGCTCCTCCGCCCCCTGATCTGTCGGGACGGCGGCTGATCGACCGGATCACTCGCGGGCCCTATCGAGGGACCCGCGGGAAAGCGGTTCTCATCATGAGCTCGACCATCGCCAAGCGCGAGCGTGGCGCACTCTGGAGCCTGGTCGACGACCTCCTCGGGCGCCAGCACCTCATCCTCGCCTCCAACCGCGGCCCGATGGAGTACCACTCGGCGCCGAGCGGGGAGCTCCAGCACCGGCGGGGCAGCGGCGGGGTCGTCACGGCGCTCAGCGGGCTCACGAACTACGTCGACTTCACGTGGATCGCGAGCGCGATGGGCGAGGGCGACCGGCGCGCCTCCGAGGAGGCCGGCGGGAAGTCGGTCCGCTCGCCCGTGCCCGGCCAGCAGGTCTCGGTCCGCTTCGTGACGGCGCCGCGCCGCGCCTACCACAAGTACTACAACGTCATCTGCAACCCGCTGCTCTGGTTCCTCCAGCACTATATGTGGAGCTCGCCCTACACGCCGCGCGTCGACGCGGTCGTCTACGACGCGTGGGAGACGGGCTACCGATACGTGAACCGCGAGTTCGCGGACGCGATCGTCGACGAGGCCCGCGGCTCCGACCTGCGGCCGCTGGTCATGGTGCACGACTATCACCTCTACCTCGTGCCGCGCATGGTGCGCGAGGAGCTCCCCGACGCGCGCATCCACCACTTCCTGCACATCCCCTGGCCCGCGTCCAGCTACTGGGCGCTGTTGCCCAGCATGATCCGCACGGCGATCTGCGACAGCCTCTGCATGGCCGACATCGTCGGGTTCCAGTCCGTCCGCGACGTGCGCGCGTTCCTCGAAAGCTGCGATGCGTTCCTGGACGACGTGGCGGTCGACTACCGCGAGCGCGTGGTCCGATACCAGGGGCGGGAGACGCAGGTACGCGCCTACCCCATCTCGATCGACGTCGCCGAGATACGCGAGATCGCCACGTCGGCGCGCGCGGCCGACTACGAGGCGCGCATCGGCGCGGAGCTGGGCGAGCAGACGATCGTGCGCGTCGACCGCGCGGAGCCGAGCAAGAACATCGTCCGCGGCTTCCAGGCCTACGAGGTGCTGCTGGAGCAGCACCCGGAGCTCTGCGGACACGTCCGGTTCCTGGCGTTCCTGGTGCCGTCGCGGACCCACATCCGCCAGTACCAGCGCTACGCCGAGGAGATCGAAGCGTCGGTGCAGCACGTCAACGAGCGCTTCGGCACGCCGGCGTGGCAGCCCGTCAAGGTCTTCTACGAGAACAACTACGTCCAGGCCCTCGCGGGCATGCGGCTCTACGACGTGCTCCTGGTGAACTCGGTGATCGACGGGATGAACCTCGTGGCCAAAGAGGGTCCCATCGTGAACACGAAGCAGGGCGTGCTCGTGCTCTCGGAGTCGGCCGGTGCCTACGAGCAGCTGAAGGTCGGCGCGATCCCCGTGGCGCCCGCCGACATCGAAGGCACCGCCCGCGCGCTACTCCAGGCCCTCGGCATGTCCGCGGAGGAGCGAGCGGAGCGCACGCGCCGCATGGTCGAGTCCATCGAGCGCGAGGACATCACGCACTGGCTGCAGCGCCAGCTCGAGGACGTGAACGCGCTGCCTGGGTAGGCCACGGAGCGGCGCGCGGCCGGAGCATTGGGAACGGCAACTGGCTTTAGCCTGTTTGGCGCAATGCTCCACGGCGCCGCGCGGAGATATAGGCCACTGCAGCCAAGGCCAGCGCCAGGGCGATCAGGCCCCATCGGGAGAGGCTCGGGACCGGCTCAGGCGCAACACCCAGGAATCCGAGCACGTCCACCGGCGTGCTGCTGTCCGTGGTCGTCCCGTCGCCTAACTGACCGAAGAAGTTGTCGCCCCAGCACTTGAGGCGGCCTGCCGTAGTCAGCGCACAGGTGTGCAGGTGCCGCGCGGCGACCGCGGCGACCCCACTGGTCAGCCCCACCACATCCGTCGGCGTCGTGCGGTCCGTGGTCGTCCCATCCCCCAGCTTACCCCCGTTGCGCCCCCAGCACTTGGCCCCGCCGGCTGTGCTGACGGCGCAGGTGTACAAAATCTCTGCAGAGACGGCGGCCACGCCGCTGGTGAGGGCGGTCACGTCCACCGGCTCGCTGCGGTCGGTGGTCGTCCCGTCCCCCACCTGGCCGACGAAGTTTGAGCCCCAGCACTTGGCCCCACCAGCCGTGGTCAGCGCGCAGGTGTGTCGGAATCCTGCGGAGACGGCGGCAGCGCCACTGGTGAGGGCGGTCACGTCTGTCGGCACGACGCGGTCCACGGTCGTCCCATCCCCCAGTTGACCGAAGACGTTATCCCCCCAGCACTTGGCCCCACCAGCCGTGGTCACCACGCAGGTGTGTGTGAGCCCCGCGGAGACGACAGCAGTGCCGCTGGGGAGCCCCACCACGTCCACCGGCGTGGTGCGGTCCGTGGTCGTCCCGTCGCCCAGTTGGCCGTGATTGTTGCGCCCCCAGCACTCGACGCCGCCGGCTGTGGTCAGGGCGCAGGTGTGGTCTTCCCCGGCGGAGACAGCGCTTACGCCACTGGTCAGCCCCACCACGTCTACCGGCGTCGTGCGGTTTGTGGTCGTCCCGTCGCCCAGCTGGCCGAAGAGGTTTCTGCCCCAGCACTTGAGGCCGCCCGCCGTCGTCAGGGCGCAGGTGTGGGAGCCCCCCGCGGAGACGGCGGCCACGCCGCTCGTGAGCCCAACCACGTCCACCGGCGTGGTGCGGTCCGTGGTCGTCCCGTCGCCCAGCTCACCGGAGCTGTTGCTCCCCCAGCACTTGAGGCCGCCCGCCGTCGTCAGGGCGCACGTGTGGGAGCTCCCCGCGGAGACGGCGGCCACGCCGCTCGTGAGCCCAACCACGTCCACCGGCGTGCTGCGGTCCGTGGTCGACCCGTCGCCAAGCTGACCGGAGCCGTTGCTCCCCCAGCACTTGAGGCCGCCCGCTGTGGTCAGGGCGCACGTGTGGAACTCCCCCGCGGAGACGGCGGCCACGCCGCTCGTGAGCCCAACCACGTCCACCGGCGTGGTGCGGTCCGTGGTCGTCCCGTCGCCCAGCTGACCGGAGCTGTTGAGCCCCCAGCACTGGAGGCCGCCCGCTGAGGTCAGGGCGCACGTGTGGTAGCCCCCCGCGGAGACGGCGGTGGCGGATGCGGCGGCGGCCGGCTGCGCGTCGGTCGCCAGGAACGCCACCGCGACGATGAGGGCGATCACAGCGGCTCGCGCCGAGCGGTTCTTTGTGCTCATCGCTGCGGTCATCACTCCCCACGTTTGGACGAAAGCCTGCCGAGGATGGCGACCATGCAGCAAGAAGCCGGCGACAGCCTGCCGCAGGCGACGGCCTATGGTACCACCGCCAGGGCACTGCCCTTGACCCATGAGGGGTACGACGCGCAGGGGGCCATTGCTTCCGTGCATGGCACGGGGGACGTTCCTACCCCGCCAGCGTCACGTCGCCTTCGCTGAGCGCGTGCAGCGCGCCGTCGTCGGTGCGCAGGAGCAGGCGGCCGGCCGCGTCGACGTCCTCCGCGAGGCCGGAGAGCGTGGCGTCGCGGCCACGCACGGTGACGCGCCGCCCGAGCGTGTCGAGCGCGTCGCGCCAGCGGGCGACGAGCGCGGCGGGGTCGGCGCTGCCGTAGACGGCGTCGAGGCTGCGGAAGAGCGCGTCGCCCGCCAGGCGCAGGTCGGTCGCGTGCCCGGTCTCGGCGAGGAGGCTCGTGGCGGTGCCGGCGAGCTCGGGGTGCTGCGCGAGGTCGAGGTTGACGTTGAGGCCGATGCCGAGGACCGCGACGCCTGCGCCGGTGGTGTCGGTACGGCCCTCGGCGAGGACGCCGGCGAGCTTCTTGCCGCCGACGTGGACGTCGTTCGGCCACTTGACGGCGCATGCGAGGCCGCATAGCTCGCGCACGGCGTCGAGGACGGCGAGGCATCCGATCACGGTCAGCAGCGGCGCGACCGAAGCGTGGGGGCGCAGGACGACCGAGGCGAGCAGCGACTCGCCGTCGCCTGAGACCCAGGCGCGCGCGAAGCGGCCGCGGCCGGCGGTCTGCGTGCCGGCGACGACGGCGGTGCCGTGCGCGGCGCCGGCCTCGGCCAGCTCCCAGGCGGCGTCCATCGTCGAGCCGACGCTCCGGTAGCCGTACACGTGCTGGCCGATGGCGGCCGCTGGCGCGAAGCGCTCCCAGTCTGGGCGTGGCATGGGCGAGATTGTAGCGCCGCGAGGGCGCCCAAGCTCGATGGAGCGTTCGCGTACCCTGATAGGATTGCCCACCGTGGGTATCTCCCGTCTGCTCTCACCGTTGCGGGGCGCGCTCGGCCCCAGGATGCTCCCCGTTTTCCTCATGTTCTTCTTCTGGGGGTTCGGGACGGGCGGCCTGTGGCTGGCGCGGCCGCTCGTTGCCTACGAGGTCGGTGGCTCGTTCCTGCTCGTGGCACTCGTCTCGGCGGCCAGCGCCGCGCCGCGCATGATCGCGGGGCCTGCCGCCGGCTACCTGACGGACCGCTTCGGCAGGCGGCCCTTCATCGTGCTGGGCGCCGTCCTGCACATCGTGGCGCTCATCGGCCAGTTCTCATCGGAGAGCTATCTCGCGTTCATACTGCTCGAGGGGCTCGGTGGCACCGGCATCGCGGTCTGGATGACGAGCTCGAGCGCGCTGCTGGCCGACGCGACGGAGGTGGAGACGCGCGGGCGGATCGTCGCGCTGCGCTCCACCGCATCGCGGAGCGGGATGCTGGCGGGGCCGGTGGTCGGCGGCATCGTCGCGACCACGCTCACGCTACGCCACGTCTTCCTGTTCATCGCGCTCACGAAGCTGGTCGTCATCGTCGTCACGCTGCTGCTCATCCACGAGACGCGCCGGCGGCGCGAGCCCAGCGAGCCTCGCGCCGCCGTGCGCCGATGGCGGCTGCCGAGGGTCGATCTGTCGATGTACCGGACGCGCGCGTTCCTGGCGCTTTCGATCGGGGCGATGACGGTGGGCGGCGTGCTCGGCGGGACGGGCGCTTTCCGGACGCTGTTCCCGATCCAGGCCGCCACCGGCGCGGGGCTCGGCGAGGTGGGGATCGGCAACCTGATCGCGATCGCCGGGCTGATGGCGCTCGTGGCGTCGATCCCGGCGGGGATCGCCGCGGACCGCATCGGCCGCAAGCGCCCGCTGATCGCCGGGCTCGTGGGGACCGCGCTGGGCGTCTGGCTGATGGCGGGCATGAGCGACTTCAGCACCGCGCTGCTGGCGGTCGTCGTCTTCGGCTTAGCGGAGGCGTTCGCCACCGGAACGATCATGGTCTACGCGATGGACCTGGCTCCGGAGGACCGGCGCGGGGCGTTCCTGGGCGCGTGGCAGCTCTCGATGAACGTGGGCCAGATGGCGGGCCCGCTGGCGGTCGGCGCGATCGCGGACGCGCGCGGGTTCGCGGTGGCGTTCGTGAGCGTGGCCGCGGCACTGGTGGCGGGCGCGGTGATGATCGTCATCTTCGGCACGGAGACCCGCCGGACGCGACGCTATAATGACGCGGCAACACCGCCCAGTGACACTAAGCCTGATAAGTAGAAGAGGAAGAGCCGTGTCGAAGGTCGAGGACAAGCTGGCTGAGCTCGGGCTCGAGCTACCGGAGCCGGTGCCACCGACGGGGAGCTACCTCGTGGGCTACCGGTCGGGGAACCTCGTGTTCACCTCGGCCGTCGGGCCGCGCTCGGCCGACGGCAACATCACCGGCGTGCTTGGCGCCGACTGCACGGTGGAGCAGGGCTACGAGGCGGCGCGCCGCACGTGCCTGCGCATCCTGACCAACGTGAAGAGCATCGTCGGCGACCTCGACAAGGTCACGCACGTCGTCAAGGTCTTCGGCATGGTGCAGGCGACGGCGGACTTCAACGAGTACGGGCAGGTGGTCAACGGCTGCTCCGACCTGCTGGTGGAGCTGTACGGCGAGGCGGGCAAGCACGCCCGCTCCTCGATGGGCGTGGCGCACAACCCGTTCGACGGCGCGGTGTCGATCGACGCGGTCTTCGAAGTCAGGGACTAGGAGCAGACCATGTGCCGTAGCATCAAGACGCTGAGGGCCATCGAGCCTGCCGCGACCGACGACGGCGCCCGCGCGGCTGCGCTGCAGTACGTCCGCAAAGATCAGCGGCTACGGCAAGCCGTCGGTGGCGAACGCGCATGCGTTCGAGCACGCGGTGGCCGATGTGGCCGAGGCCTCGCGCCGGCTGCTGGACGCGCTTGTGGTGCGGCCGGCCGCGGCGTAGCGTCGCACCGAGCGGGAGTAGCTCAGTGGTAGAGCTCCTGCCTTCCAAGCAGGAAGTCGAGGGTTCGAATCCCTTCTCCCGCTCCATCGCCGCGCGGCGATGGTTCGATGCATCCAGAAGGCAATCGCGTGCGTAGCTCTTGACGGACGGGGCCGTCATCTGGTTGAATCCTGCATCAACTGCGCAAGCCCTAGCACCTCGGTGCCGGTTTGCCGAGATTGAGAACCAAGGGTTGGAATCAGTCCCAGCAAAGGTGGACCGGATCATGAAGAGATTTCCGAAGCTTCTCACGCTGATGGTGGTAGGGCTCGCCCTCACGCTCGTGGCCGCATGCGGTGCGGACGGCGTGTCCCAGGAGGACGTGGACGCCGCTGTTCAGCAAGCGGTTGAGGACGCCCTGGCGGGAGTTGCGGCTGATGAAGGGCCGTCTTTCTACGAAGGGAAGACGATCCGGCTCCTGGTGGGCTTCTCGGCAGGCGGGGGGTACGACACCTACGCCCGCGCGATCGCCCGCCACATCGGTAAGCACATCCCGGGCAACCCGGACATCATCGTGCAGAACATGACGGGGGCGGGCAGCCTTGTCGCGGCCAACCACCTCTACAACCAGGCCAAGCCCGACGGCTTGACCCTGGGCTCCTGGAACTCGGCCCACCTGCTCTTCGAGGCGCTCGAGGGCAACGAGGGCATCCTGTTCTCGGGCGAGCGGTTCGGATACATCGGCGCGCCGAGCGACGGCAACCCGGTGTGCGCGGTCATGGGCCACGCCGGCCTCAGCGGGGATGACCTGCTGGGTGGCGCGGCGGCCAAGTTCGGCGCAACCGGGGCCTTCGGCAGCGCGTTCAGCGACACGGTCCGGCTGATGAACGAATTCACGGGCACGGACATCGAGCTTGTTTCCGGCTATCGTGGGTCGGCCCGCGTGCGCCTCGGGATGCAGGAGAAGGAAGTGCAGGGCGGATGCTTCGGCTGGGAGTCCATGAGCGTCACTGGCCGCGCGATGCTGGATGCCGAGGGCGACGACAAGCTGATCCCGTTCGCGACCGCCTTCGCAAGCGATGATCCCGAGATTGCGGACCTTCCCACGATCCGCGACCTCATCACCGACGAGGCGAACAAGGCGCTGTGGGACGTGTGGGCCCTCGGGTACCGGTTCCAGCGTCCGTGGACCACGCCTCCCGGCACGCCGGAAGACCGGATCGAGACGCTGCGCGCGGCCTTCGCCGCCACCATGGTTGACCCGGCGTTCCTCGCGGACGCGGAGCTGGCGGGGCTGGCGATAGCTGCGATATCCGGCGCGCAGGTCGAGGAGTGGGTACTCCAGACGCTGCGCATCGACTCCGAGACCAAGGAAGCGCTCCAGTTCCTCGTCCCGGTCGAGTGAGCATCGGGAGAGATCCGCTAGAGTAACCGTCAGGCGGGCCGCCACTCGGAAGAGGGCGGCCCGCTAGCGAGAGGCAAGAAGTAGTGGAATACCTCGGGGACTACGTCGGCGCCCTGACCTCCGGCCTCTTCAACATCCTTCCCTTTTCCGATCACGGGACGGACGCGTTCACGGCGCTCCTCATCGGCGTCGCGATCGGGTTCGTCGTCGGTATCCTGCCGGGCCTTGGCGGGGCTGTCGCGCTGGCGCTGATGCTGCCGTTCACCTTCAGCATGGACCCCACGTCGGCGTTCGCCTTCCTATTGGGAGCCAACGCGGTGACCGCGACGACGGGGGACATCACCTCCGTGCTCTTCGGGGTCCCGGGCGAGGGCATCAGTGCGGCGGTGATCGTGGACGGCCACCCGATGGCCAAGAACGGCGAGGCGGGCCGTGCGCTCGGAGCGGCGCTGATGAGCTCTTTGGTCGGCGCGATCTTCGGCGCCCTTTTCCTGGCGCTCGCCATCCCGATCGTCCGGCCGCTGGTCCTCTCCATCGCCTCTCCCGAGTTCTTCATGCTGGCGCTGCTCGGGATCACGTTCGTCGCGTCGCTCAGCGGCGAGAGCATGATCAAGGGCCTCGCCGTGGGCGGGATAGGGCTCACGCTGGCGATGGTGGGACTCGACCCCATCGAAGGCATACCGCGGTACACGCTGGAGCCGGTCATCGGCATCTCCCGCTCTCTGTTCCTCTGGGACGGCATCAACATCGTGTCGGTCACGGTCGGGCTCTTCGCCATACCGGAGATCATCGACCTTGCGGTGAAGGGTACGGGCATATCGGAGCGCTCGGGCGAGAAGCTCGGTGGGGTGATGCAGGGCGTGAAGGACACCTTCACGCACTGGAAGCTCGTGTTCCGGTGCAGCGCGCTCGGCGCCTACATCGGGCTCATCCCGGGGCTCGGTGGCGGCCCGGCGCAGTGGATGGCGTACGCGCACGCGGTGCAGAGCTCACCGGGGGGGGGGTTCGGCAAGGGAAGGGTCGAGGGCGTGCTCGGTCCGGGGGCGGCGAACAACTCCAAGGAGGGCGGCTCGCTGATCCCGACGCTGGCGTTCGGCGTGCCCGGCAGCGTGTCGATGGCGATCCTGCTGGGGGCGTTCATCATCCAGGGCCTGGTGCCGGGACCCGCGATGCTCGACCCCAACACCCCCGTTCGCCCCGACGCCGCGTCGCTGGGCGGGTTCAATCCGTCCGGGCTCGAGCTGACGTTCTCGTTCGTGTGGATACTGATCGTGTCCAACATCATCACCGTCGTGGTCGCGTTCCTTTTCCTGGGTCAGCTCGCCAAGGTCACGCAGATACGGGGAGCCCTCCTCATCCCCTTCATCCTGCTGCTGGTATTCCTGGGCGGGTTCGCCGTCAAGAACGCTCCTGAAGACGTGGCCATGGTGATCGTGTTCGGGCTGCTCGGCTGGGTGATGGTGCGATACGACTGGCCGCGGCCGCCAATCCTGCTGGGACTGGTGTTGGGGGGTATCGCGGAGAGCAACCTGTTCATCGCCACCCAGGCCTACGGCACCCTCGGCTGGATCACCAGGCCGGGTGTGATCTTCCTTGGCCTAGTGATGGTGGGCTCGGTCGCCTACGCGATCCGCAGAGACATGAAGCGTAGGTCAGCAGCCGCTGCGGAGCTCTCAGACGTACGTGATGTCTCGGATACCGCTTAGCCCCAGGGTCGCATTCTCGGCGTTCATCTTGGCCATATTCGTCTGGGTCGTGCTGGACGCGCTGTTCGGCTTCGGCCAGCGGAGTAGCCGCGCCGCGCTTTTCCCGTTGGTGATCGGCCTGCCCGCGCTGGGCTTGTCCCTGATAGTGATCGCCGGCGAGATCCAACACACCCGGGCGCAGACAGCACTCCGCAGTAGTGGCCAAGCCGTGTCGGTGACGCCGGGCGGGGTGAGCGAGCGGGTGGCCAAGCGGCGCACGGCCGTCATCCTGGCCTGGATCGTGGGGTTCTACGCGAGCATCTGGCTGTTCGGGTTCATGCTGACGGCCCCGCTCGCGACGTTCCTCTACATCAAGGTCGCCGGCAAGGAGTCCTGGCGGGCCGCGATCATAGGGGGCGCCATCAGCTGGGCCTTCTTCAACGGCATATTCCAGCGCTGCTTAAGGCTTCCGCTCGAGGAACGCCTGGGCGGCGCCGTCATCGAGCGCCTGGAGGAGCTGCTGGGCTTCGACCCCAACCAGTTCCTCCTGTTCCCCTTCTTGGATCGGGTCGGCTGCTGATCGAGTCCCCCGCCTCCGGCGGCAGGATGACGAACGGCGGCGTTGCTTATGAGCTACGGCGCTCGCAGGCGCTTCGCCATCCACGGCCCAGGCGGGCCACGCAGTGGCTCGCAGACGCGGCATGGCCGATAGCCGGCCGCGGACGCTTGGCGGGCGCTGCTGAAGCGGACGCGGTGCTCGGGCTTCGTCCTCCGCCCGGGTGGGCAATCGGGCCGGCAGAAGATGTGGGTGGTGTTGCAGCCGTTGAACATATGCACGCGGCCCTAGCGGCGGCGCTCAGACCCCGAGGAGCGCCAGGGCCTTCTCGACGAGCTGCGCGGGGCGGAATGGCTTGGTCATGTAGTCGTCGGCCCCCGCGGCGAGCGCCTGCTGCATCGTTGCCTGCTGCGCGAACGCCGTGAGCACTACTATCTTGATGCTGGCGGTCGCCGGGTCCGCCTTGAGCGCCCGGCAGACCTCGTAGCCGTCCATGCCGGGCATCATGATGTCGAGGAACACGAGGTCGGGGTGAACGGAGCGGCAGATCTCGATCGCGGACGGGCCGTCGGCGGCGACGATCGCCTCGAGCGCGGGATGGCGGCCGAGCGCCACCTCGCCGAGCTCGCGGATCCTCGCCTCGTCGTCCACCACCAAGACCTTCTTGCTCACGCAGTCCGCCTATCTGTTGGGGATCGGGCTAGTTGCTGGAGATCTGACGTGCTGGGACCGATTCTTCCACACGGGAGCCGAGCTTGGCGACGGGGACGGTGAAGAAGAAGGTGGAGCCGCGGCCGGCCTCGCTCTCGAGCCAGACCTCGCCTCCCATCAGCTCGACCAGCTGCTTGACGATGTAGAGGCCCAGTCCGGAGCCGCGGATGTGGTCCGTCTCGGCATTGCGGACACGGTGGAACGTCTCGAAGACGGCTTCGAGGTCCTTGGGCTGGATGCCGATCCCCTCGTCCGAGACGCTGACGACGACACGGTGGTTGCGGGGCTCGTGCCGGCCGCTGATGACGATCTTGCCGCCCTTGGGGCTGTACTTGACGGCGTTGGTGAGCAGGTTCATGAGCACCTGCGAGAGTTTGGAGCGGTCAGCCAGCACCTTCGGCAGCAAGGGACCGCAGTCCACGATGAAGTCGTGCATCTCGGTCGTCGGCGCGAGGATGGCCACGACGCCGGCGACGCTGTCGTCGATGGCGATGCGCTCCACGGTCATGCCGACGTTCCCGGACTGGATGCGCGAGACGTCCAGCATGTCGTCCAGTATCTCGGTGAGCCGCTGGCTCTCCTCGGAGATGTACTTGAGCCACCGCCGCTGAGGGCCGTCCTCGCCGGCGTCGTCCAACAGCAGGTCGGTGAAGCCGATGATCGTGGTCATCGGCGTGCGTAGCTCATGCGAGGCCACGGACACGAAGGTATCGCGGCGGCGGTCGAGGTCGCGGTCCTGGGTAACGTCGCGGACCAGGATGCCGACCATCCCCTCGTCGGGAGAGAGCGCGATGGGGAAGCTGCTCATGGAGAGGTCGAGGCGCTGCGGCCGGAGCATGACGAGGTCTACTCTCGAATCCTTCGAGCTGCCGTCCACGAGCGACTTGAGCGCCTTGGCCGCGGCAGCGGGGTCGTCGAAGTCGGGTGCCCGCGCGTCCACCAGATCGCTGAAGGGCTGTCCCTTGACCGAGCTGGCCGCGACGGCGAATAACGTCTCGGCCGCGCCGTTGAAGTAGACGACGAGGCCGTCGCCGTCGAGCACGATCAACCCCTCCGTGATGCTGGCTTGGATCGCGGTGAGCGTGCTGCGCTCGCGGGACTGCGCCGCGTAGAGCCGGACGTTGTCGATGAGCACGCTGGCCAGCATGGCGAAGAGGTCGAGGAGGCGCTGGTCGTCGTCGTTGAACGTCGTCTCGTCACTCTTGCCTTCGAGGTAGAAGACCCCGCGGCTCAGGTCTCTCGATCGGAAGGAGGAGGAGAGCGACGCGGGCGTGTCGGCGTCGGAGGGGCTGTGAGACGTCGAGGGCGGCCCACCGAGACCGGCGGCCGCCAGCGTGGGGAGGTACTCGCCGATCACCTTCACGGCCTCGCCTTGGGCGTTCCAGACGACGACGGCGCCGTGCCGGGCGCCCACGAGGTCGCGCGCGGCCTCCACGAGCTGCTCGAGCGTCTGGTCGGCGTTGGCCTCCAGGGCGAGGCGGCTGGCGGCTGCTTGGAAGGCCGCGGTGCGCTTGCGCCCGGTGTCGAGCTGCGCCTGCGCCTCCTGGTACATGCGCGCGTTCTCCATGCCGGTCGCGGCCTGGTTGGCGACGGCCTGAAGCAGGTCGACGTCTTCCTGGCTGTAGCGCCCGCCTCCCTCGCGCTGTCCCAGGAGCAGCACGCCGGCGAGGTCGCCCCTGGAGATGACGGGGACGTAGAGCCTGAAGTCCGCTTTCTCCAGGGCGTCCCGCGTCTGCTGGCTGAGCGCCTGCCACTCGGGGAACAGCGCTATCTCATGGGCGAACATGACCCGCTCTTCGCGCGCGAGGCGTGCGAAGGCGGCGCTCCCGGCGGCGAAGGGGACGGACAGGGAGAGGTCGATCCCGGATGCGGCGGTCAGCCGGAAGCTGTGCCCACGGCCGTCCGGCTGCAGCAGCCCCACGAACTGCGCGCCGATGGAACGGCGCACGAGCTCGACGAGCGTGCTGGCGAAGGTGCCGGCGTCGGTGATGTCCCTGATCCCTTGGCTGAAGCGCTCGAGCGCCCGCAGCGACGCGTAGCGCCCGCGGAAGAAGCCCTGGTCCACCCAGCGCTGGAGGCGGTCCTTGAACCACGGCAGCGTGGCAACGGCGACGGCGGCGAAGACGAGCGAGAAGGCGAGCGCGGGCGGGGTGACGGGTGCCCCCGACACGCGCCCGATGGCGGCGTTGACGAGCGCGTACGTGGCGAGGACGAAGCCGACGAGCAGCACGTAGGAGATGGTCTTGCGGCCCGCGAGCTTGATGTCGACGAGCCGGCCCTTGAGCATGGCGACCGCGACCAGGACCGCGAAGAGCACGTTGCCGACGATGCCGGCCGGGAAGATGGGCACGCCCAGGACGGGCAGGACGTCGGTTGCCGCGCCGATCAGGGACGCGATGATCCCCGCCATGACGTAGCTGGCGCGGTTGCGGATGGCCGGCGACTCGCCGTGGCGGATGGCGTGCCCGATGTTCATCAGGCCGACGACCGCCGCCGTGTAGGTGACGATGAGGAACGGGGCGAGCGCGGGGCCCATGATGAACGCATAGCCGTAGGGCTTGAGCTGCATGCCGGTGATGGTGAAGCCGAGGAGCGTGACCACCCCGAGGGCCGCCATGGCGGCGTACGCGACCGGCATGACCAGCTTGGCCGGAGCGAGACCAGCGAAGGAGTAGGTGAAGTGGAGGAAAAGGACGGTGGTGAGCGCGAGGTCGACGAAGACGAGCTTGTCCCAGAAGTAGGCGTCTGTCAGGCTCACGCTGGAGCGCATCATGTAGAGCAGACCGCCCCACATGGCCATGCTCAGCAGGAACAGCACGAAGGGACGACCGCCCTTGGCATGCCACTGCCCTCTCCACGCGAAGAGCGCCAGGCCCAGGTTCGCGCCCAGGGCGACGAGCGGTAGGAGCAGGTAGATCGACATGAGGCTAGGACGCCAACGTGGGCGCCGCCGCGACGCCTGCCGCTTCGATGAGGGCCCGGCTCGTGAGCATCAGCTCCTCGATCGCCTCGTCGGTCGCGTTGATGTGCGGGACGCTCTGGCGATCGAGGTCCACGCCGCGGGCACGGCGGTCAGAGGCGTAGGCACGGAACGCGCCGGACTCGACGACCGCTATCCGCAACGGGCGGATGGCGAGCATCTCTTGGAGGTCGCGGTAGTAGTTGTCGCGGTCGAGGAGGCTGCGGTGGAGCGCGATCTGGACGTCCGTTTCGTCGCGGCCGTTGCGCTCCATGTAGACGCGGAGGACCGGGTCGGGCCCCTCGTACTCGCGGCGGGCCGTCCACGTGAAGGGAGAGAGCCCGGCGTCGCGCATGGCCGCGGCGATCGTGCCCTCGTCGAGGCGCGTGAAGCCGGCGATGTCGATCAGGTCGTGGACGCGGCCGCATGGGCGCACCTGCGGCAGCGCGATGCCGGCCTCCTCATCCGCGGTGGCGAGCACGTCGACCAAGACGCCGGTGCGGTACCGCAGGAACGGCATGCCGACGCATGAGGTGATGACGACCTCGTAGCGCTCGCCCGGCTCGAGCTCGTCCAATAGGCACGTCGTGAGCTCGGATGAGCCGGTGCCGTTCCACGCCAGGGCGTCGGTCTCCCGGATGAACTCGAGGAAGTTGGTGCCGGGGACGAACGTCATGCCCTCACGGGTCCAGCTCTGCATGGCGAGGATGCCGCCCTCCGTGATGGCGAGGAACTCGTAGGGGTCGCACCCCCAGTAGTGGCGGATCTGGTCGCGATAGACGCCGGTGTCGGTGCCCCAGCACACGAGGCCCTTGAGCTTCCAGATGTCCTTGGGCAGCATGGAGCGGCCCTCGCGCTTGCTCTTGAGGAGCGCGGCGAGCATGCGCCAAGCGACGCGCGGGTTCCGCAGCAGGCCGAGCGCCGAGCGGCTGTTCGAGCGCTGCTCGAAGGACTCGCCCATCTTCAACAGCACGCTCGGCATGGACGCGACGACGTCCACGCCACCGTGGAGCGCGCGCTTGAAGCCGAGGGCCACCTTGTCTTGGAAGTCGAGCTCCTCCGCCTCATCGAAGTCCACCACGGGCCGCAGCCGGATGAGCGCTGTCAAGCCCTGGGCGAGCATGCCGGAGAGGTATGGGCTCGGGGGGAAGTTGTAGAGCACGCGGTCCTGTGGCTCCAGGCGCGTCTGACCTCTGCCGTCGGCCGCGGCCAGCAGGAACGCGGCCACGGAGCCGTCCATCAGGTGCTCGAAGGCGGCCTGGTTGTAGGGGATCATCGCCTGATCCAGGTTCAGGCGGCTTGTCTTCGCCCAGAATATGGGGGGCTCGGGCAGCGTGATCGACATGAGCGGCTGGAAGAAGCTTCGGTAGTCGTCGAAGCTGGTGAGGGGAGCGGCGCGCCGGAGCTGCTCGACGGTGGAGACGTCGTGCCCGCCAAGGAACGTGCGTCCGATGCCCGACTTCGCGAGCGCTGGGAGCGTCTCCATCAACCGGCGTCGCTGGATCTGCATGAATGCAGGCGTCGAAAGGTCGAGGAAGCCGCAGTATCGCTCCCACGTCAGATGGGCCGGGACATCGGCCAGTAGCGCCTGCCTTCTGTACATCTAAAGCCCCCAGCACTCGCTCCCCCGAGCGAGGCAGATAACGATAGCTCAAGAAGCGTCCCAGCAGAGGTTACGGACGTGAAAAAGCGGGAAAATCGTACGAAAGTACTAGTCACTCACCCGAAAGTAGTAGAGAGGCCCGTCCGTTGGTACGGCGCGGATAGGCGCTGAGAGCCAGATCTGGTGCCGTGGCGGCCGGTAGCCGACGCGTCAGCGGCGTATTACACTATCGGCCGTCGCCCACCACGAGCGACGCTCTTTGGAGGGGCGCGGATGGTACGCAGCTACTTCACGCACGACAACTGGATGGAGGAGCAGGCCGACGGCGGCGTGCCGCTCTACGACGACTGCTACGTCGAGGACCTACGCACGCTCAAGCTCGCGCCCTGGGCCATGCGCGGCTGCGATGCGGCGTTCATCCGCTTCACGGACATGGGCGGCGTGACGGAGGCCCGCGTGCAGGAGATCCCGGCTGGCGGCACGCTCAAGCCATTCAAGCTGGGCGTCGACGAGATGGTGTACGTGCTCAACGGGCGAGGGTTCGCCTCGGTCTGGGGCCGCTCGACCGAGGTCCGCCGCGACTTCGAGTGGTCGGCCAAGAGCGTTTTCATCATCCCGCGCAACTCCTGGTGCGAGCTGCGGAACATGGAGGGCGACCGGCCCGTGCGGCTGCTGCACTTCAACTACTTGCCGATCGCCATGAGCGTCATCTCCGACCCCGCCTTCTTCTTCAACAACCCCGAGACCACCGGCAGTCTGATCGACGACGCCGACGCGAACTTCTTCTCCGAGGCCAAGGACATCGTCAAGGAGTTCGGCAGCGCGTGGGGCAGCGTCGGCGGGCAGGTTTGGCGCGGCAACTTCTACCCCGACCTGCTGGCGTGGGACAAGCTGGTGGAGTCCCGCGGCCGGGGGGCGGGGGGCGGGTCGGTCTACATGTACGTGCCCGGCTCGGAGATGTCGTGTCACATGTCCGTCTTCCCGGCCTATACCTACAAGAAGGCGCACCGCCACGGACCTGGCCGCCTCATCGTGATCCCCGGCGGCGATGGCTTCTCCATCATGTGGCCGCAGGGCGGCGAGGACGACAAGAAGATCTACCGCTGGCACGAGGGGAGCGCGCTGACGCCGCCCGACCAGTGGTTCCACCAGCACTTCAACCTGGGCGACAAGCCGGCGCGCTACCTGGCGCTGCACCCGCCGGTGCAGTTCATCGGCAAGGAACAGGACGCGCAGGGCAACTCGACCGAGGTGAACATCGACTACGTCGACGAGGACCCGTGGATCCGCCAGGTCTTCGAGGAGGAGCTCGGGAAGCGCAACCTCACGACGGGGATGCCCGACGTGTGCTATACGGACCCCGACTACCAGTTCAAGAGCCTCTCCGCCTCCTAGCGCCGACCGCCAACCGGGAGCAGCCCCATGTTGACCATCGAGCAGAACGAGCGCCTCACGCAGGTCGGCCCCGGCACGCCGATGGGCGAGCTGATGCGGCGCTACTGGCACCCCATCGCCGGCAGCGCGCAGCTCAACGACGACACGCCCACCAAGGAGGTGCGGCTGCTCGGCGAGGACCTCGTGCTGTTCCGCAGCGCCGCCGGCGAGGTCGGGCTGATCGAGCCCTCCTGCGCGCACCGCAAGGCGAACCTCTCCTACGGCATACCGGAGCCGGAGGGCATCCGCTGCGCCTACCACGGCTGGCTCTACGACATCCACGGCCAGTGCATCGACCAGCCGTCGGAGCCGGAGGGCAGCCGCTTCAAGGAGAAGGTCAAGCTCAAGGCGTATCGGGCCGAGGAGCTCGGCGGGCTGATCTTCGCCTACATGGGCCCCGAGCCCGCGCCGCTGCTCCCACGCTACGACGTGCTCGCTTGGGACGGCATCAAGGACGCGCACTCGACCGTCCTGCCGTGCAACTGGCTCCAGTGCATGGAGAACTCGCTCGACCCGCTGCACTTCCAGTGGCTGCACCGCTACTGGGGCGGCTGGACCATGAACCGCACCAAGTCGGCCGAGGAGCGCGACCGGTGGAACGCATCGGTCGGCGCCCGGGGGGCCGAGCACCGCAAGATCGGGTTCGAGAAAACGGACTACGGGGTCATCAAGCGGCGGCTCGTGGGCGACGAGACGGAGCAGGACGACCACTGGCGTATCGGCCACCCCATCCTGTTCCCGACGATCCTGCGCGTGAGCCACGGGCTTGAGTTCCGCGTGCCCGTGGACGACACGCACACGCTGCACCTGCTGACGAACTACCGGGCACGCGAGGAGGGCGAGGAGCCGCAGAGCGAGGTGCCGTTCGTCGAGCGGCCGCTCTACGACGAGCAGGGCCTTCTGATCCGCGACTACATCCCCGCGCAGGACCAGGTGGCGTGGATCATCCAGGGCCCGGTCATGGACCGCTCCACCGAGCGGCTCGGGGTCACCGACGTCGGCATCATCATGTTCCGGCGGATGCTGGACGAGCAGATGGACGTGGTGGCCGACGGCGGGGACCCGCTGAACACCCACCGCGACCCCGTGGAGAACGAGGTCATCGTGCTGCCGTGCGAGTACTACATGTACCCCGGCTACGACGAGGTCGGTGGGCCGTTCAAGGACAGCGTGCCGCGCAAGCCGGACGTGGAGGCGGTGCTCTCAGGCGAGGGCGCGACGCTCAAGGAGCAGGAGGGCATCCAGGCGCGCAGGCGCGTCTGGGGGGTCGGGGAGCCGAGGGACTACAAGTAGGACCGCCGCCCGCTGCCGACCGGCGGACGGTTGCTACGACGGGCGCGGCTCAGGGCGAGACTTCGTCCGTGCTTCGAGAGCCTCAGCACGAACGGGGACGGAAGGGCACCGGGGCGGCTCACGAACGGGGACGGAATGGGCTTCGACTGAGGACCGCTCACCCTGAGCTTGTCGAAGGGCGAGCGGAGGCCCGTCTGCCAGTACCGGTGCTCGCGAGCAGACCGGCGCCCGCCCGCGGCATGCATGTGGTACTGACGCTGAGCCGGTGCGCTTACTCCCAGCGGGCGAAG
>JACZSI010000122.1 GCA_022574265.1 Chloroflexota bacterium
TCCGCCTGTGCGATGGCCTTGAGTGGGAAGGCATGCCGTCAGTTCGCCTTTCCAGTTACATTCCGTGCTTGGCTTGCAAGGACCTCTACATAGGCGATATCGCTGGCGGTCAACGGCGCCTGCTGCTCCTGCCGGATTCGCCCGTACCTCCACCGCCAACAGTGATATACTCCCTTAGAGATGGGGGGGCACCCCATCAAACACAGGGGGGGCATATGCAGATTAGTAACATCCCAATGACGACATTCGCCCGGTTCTACGAGGCGACCGGGCCGCAGAAGGTGTCGATGGTTCGCGATGCGCGTCTCTATCAGACCGACCCAAAAGGTTGGGCGGGACGGGACTACTATCGGGAGCTACGCCTAGCTCTCCGGAATAGCCACTGGCAAACGGATGACATCGCGTCGTTCGAGGCGGCGTTGGAGCCTTTGCTAGAGAGCCAGCAGCAGGCGGGCAGGCGAGAGCATTTTGAGAAGATCGGACGCGCCTATATCAAGTTCTGGAAGAAGAATGACGCCAGGTTGTTTGACACCCCTTCTCCCTCCGTCGTCACCCTCGGCGGGCTGGGCATTCGGCTGTCCAATGACCTTGGTATGCGACGGTCGGGAGATAGCCTCGTGTTGAAGGTCTGGTGGAATGCGCCACGACCAACACGCGCGTTCAGGCAGGCAGTCCAATACCTCACGGGGCGCGGCAAGGACGGATGGCATGCGGATTGGCAGGGGGCTCTGTGGGACGTGCGCCGGGAAGAAATCCTGCCGCCGGTGAACACCCCCAAGGATCTCTATCTGGCTCTTGAGGGTCAGGCGGGAGCCTTTCGAGAAATCTGGGCAAGCCTGGATGCCGCAGAAGCTCCAGATGACCTCCCCTTCTAACCGCGACTAACCCACTATCGCCCTTGCCCTTGTTGCGTGCTTGGCCCCCCTGCCGTACCGTGGTGCCCGCCCTCCATCCCCCTGCCATGACCATCCCCATGGACCGCATGCGCCTGCTCACCGTCCACCCGCTGGACGGCCCCGTCGTCGCGCTCGCCGTCGTCGCCAGCGGCCCCGACCCCGAGCACGGCAAGCTCGAGTCCGTCGCCGCCGTGCGCTTCAGCGGCTCGCGCGTCGAGGAGCGGTTCGAGGCCGCCGTGCCCACGCCCGCCGCGCTTGCCCAACTGCCGGGCTTCGTCGGCGGGGCGCCCGTCGTCGGCGGGGACCTCGCCGCCGCGGCAGCCTTCCTGGCCCAGGCGGGCGTCGTGCTGAACGGCAGCCTCTGGGACCTCGGCGAGCTGGCGGAGCTCCTGGGCTTCGCCAACAGCGGCCCGCTCGCGTTCACCGTGGACGAGGCGCACGAGGCGTACGGCCTCATGCTGGAGCGCGCCCGTGCCGAGCCCGCCGGCCGCCTCAAGCGGCTCGCCGACCTCACGGGGCGCGCGCAGAGCCCGCTGGCCGAGCTGCTGTGGGCGCTGGCGGACGAGGCGCCGGCCGCCGGCGCTGGGCCGGTGGGCGGCGTCGACCGCGACGCGGTCGCGGAGCGGCTGGAGCGTCCGCGGCCCATCGGCGCCGCGAAGCCGCTCGTCCCCATCGACCCGGACGAGATCACGCGCCTCATGTCCGCCGACGGCCCGTTCGCGCGCTCCTTCCCGCGCTACGAGGCCAGGATCGAGCAGATCGCGATGGCGCGCGCGGTGGCCGAGGCGTTCGGGGCGCGCGACGGCGATGGGCTCACGCCGCACCACCTGGTGGTCGAGGGCGGCACCGGCATCGGCAAGTCCGTCGCCTACCTCCTCCCGGCCGTCCTCTTCGCCGCCCGCAACAACGTCCGCGTCATCGTCTCGACCAACACCATCAGCCTCCAGGAGCAGCTCGTCGCCAAGGACATACCCGACCTGCTGGACGTGCTCGACGGCGTCCAGGGCTTCGACCGCTCGGCCTTCCGGTTCGCGCAGATGAAGGGCAAGGCCAACTACCTCTGCCTCCGGCGGTGGGAGGCGGCCGCGAACAGCGACCTGGTGGCGCCCGACGAGGCGCGCGTGCTGGCCAAGACGCTGGCCTGGCTCCAGCAGACCCGGACCGGGGACAGGGCCGAGCTCCGGCTCGTGGGCCGCGACCTCGCCGCCTGGGGCCGCCTGAGCGCGACGGGCTTCGGGACGTGCGCCGGCGCGCGCGAGGGCGCCTGCTTCTACCGGCACGCCCGCGACGTGGCGAGCGCCGCGCACCTCCTCGTCGTGAACCACGCGCTGCTGCTCTCGGACATGGAGGTCGGCGGCTCGGTCCTGCCCGAGGCCGACTACCTGATCGTCGACGAGGGCCACAACCTGGAGGACGAGGCGACCCGCCAGTTCGGCTTCCGGGTCGCGCAGACCACCGTCGAGGAGCTCGTCGAGCGGCTCGGCGCGCTGCTGCACAGCCTCGACAACGTCGTCCGCGTGAGCGCCCTCGAGGAGGCACGCAAGGACGTCGTGCGCCAGCGGTTGCGCGATACACAGCTGCGGCTCGCTGCCGCGCGCGATGCATGGGCCGGTCTGAGTGCCGGCCTGTCCGGCTTCGCGGGCGGGGATGGGGCCGACGACGACGACCTGCGCGTCACCTCGGCGGTGCGGGCGCAGCCGGCCTGGTCCGAGATCGAGATCGCGTGGGACGGCTTCGAGCGGGCCTCGGACGAGATGGCGAACGACGCCGAGGGTCTGTGGAAGACCCTCGACGAGCTGCCGGACGACACCGTGCCCGGCCTCGAGGGGCTCAAGAGCGGCCTCGCGGAGTGGACGGTCGACCAGGGCGAGGTCCGCTCGCGGGTCGCTGGGTTCGTCGCGCACCCCGGCGAGCACACCGTGTACTGGCTCGGCCGTGGGGCGTCGCTCAGCATGAACGCCGCCCCGCTAGAGGTCGGCACGCGGCTGCATGACGACCTGCTCGCGCGCAAACGCTCCGTCGTCCTGACGAGCGCGACGATGGCGGTGCGCGGCACCTTCGCCCACGTCCGCGAGCGCCTCGGCATCGAGGACGCCGCCGAGCTCTGCCTGGGCTCCCCCTTCGACTACGAGAAGGCCGCGCTCCTCGCGCTGCCCACCGACGTCCCGGAGCCCAACGCGACTGGCTATGGCGAGGCCGTCGCGCACATCATCGCGGAGCTCGCCCGCGCCGCCGGCGGCCGCACGATGGCGCTGTTCACGTCGCACGCCGCCATCCGCGCTGCCTCATCCAGGCTGCGTGGGGCCAAGGGCGGGCTGCGCTCGGCGGGCATCGGCGTGCTGGCCCAGGGGATCGACGGCACCCCGCAGCAGCTCATGGCCCGCTTCCAACGGGAGCCGCGCGCGGTGCTGCTGGGCACCGCCAGCTTCTGGGAGGGCGTCGATATCACCAACGAGGCGCTGAAGGTGCTCGTCCTGGCGCGCCTCCCCTTCAACGTCCCGACCGAGCCCGTGTTCGCCGCGCGCTCCGAGGGCTACGAGCAGCCCTTCAACCAATACGCCGTCCCCCAGGCCGTGCTGCGCTTCCGCCAGGGCTTCGGCCGCCTCATCAGGAGCAAGGACGACCACGGCGCCGTCGTCGTCCTCGATTCCCGGATCACCTCGAAGCCCTACGGCGCCTCCTTCCTGGCCTCCGTCCCGCCGGCCACGACCCTGCGCGCGCCGATGGCCGAGGTCGTCGCCGCAGTGCGCGACTGGCTCGCGCGGCGTGAGCGAGCGTGATCGAGGCTCTGAGCGAGACTATGAGCGAGCGTTTCGAGCTGCCCTTCGACGGCCCCCTGGACCTGCCCACGACGCTCGCCAGCGGCCAGTGCTTCCGCTGGCGCGCCGACGATGCGGGCGCATGGACAGGCGTCATCGGCACCGACATCGTCCGCCTCGCCCGGACGCCCCAAGGCGTCGCCATCGAGAGCGCGCCGACCCCGCCCGCAGAGCTCGCCGAGCGCATAGCGGCCTACCTGCGGCTGGATGACGACCTGCCCGCGATCCAGGCCCGCATCGGCTCGGACGAGCGCATCGCCGAGGGCATCGAGCGCTACCCCGGCATGCGGATCATGCGCCAGGAGCCGTGGGAAACCCTAGCCGCCTTCATCCTCTCGTCGACCTCGAACATACCGCGCATCGCCCGCACCGTGGAGCTGATCGCCGACACCTTCGGCGACCCCCTGAGCCTGGACGCGACCACGCGCAACACCTTCCCGGCGCCCGAAACGTTGGCCGAAGCCGGCGAGGCACGGCTGCGTGAGCTCGGCTGCGGCTTCCGCGCGCCGTACCTCGCGCAGGCCGCGGCGGCGGTCGCCGACGGCACGCTGCCGCTGGGCAAGCTACGCGGCGCCTCGTACGCCGACGTCCTCGCGGCGCTGACGGCGCTCCACGGCGTGGGCGACAAGATCGCCGACTGCGCCATGCTCTTCTCGCTGGAGCGCATGGAGGCCTTCCCCGCCGACCGCTGGATACGCCGCGCGCTGGTGGACTGGTACGGTCTGCCGGCGAACGTCAGCTACGACGGCACGCGGTCGTGGGCGCAGGAGCGCTTCGGCTCCGACGCCGGCTATGCGAACCAGTACCTGTTCTGGAACGTGCGCGAGGCGAGCCGGAAGCGGGTAGCGTAACCTGCGCCTGGGGGCTGAGATGGCGGACATCGACTTCGCAGGCAAAGTAGCGGTCGTGACCGGCGCGAGCCGGGGCATCGGGCGCGTGATCGCGCTCGGGCTGGCCAGGCGCGGCGCGGCGGTGGTCGGCACCGCGCGGCGGCTCGACTTCTCGCCGGGCGTCGGCGGCACGCTCGAGGAGACGTTCGCGATGATCGAGGCGGCCGGCGGCACGGGCTTCGCGGTGGCCGGCAGCATCACCGACGCCGCCGGCGTGCGGTCGGTCCTCGCCCAGACCAAGGACGCGTTCGGGCGCATCGACATCCTCGTGAACAACGCGGGCATGCACCCCGGCGTCTCGGTGACCGAGATGACCGACGGTCAGTGGAACGACCTGATCGCGGTCAACCTCACCGCGCCCTTCCTGCTGATACGCGAGGTCGTGCCGATCATGAAGGAGCAGGGCTCCGGCAACATCCTGAACGTGTCGTCGGGGGCAGGCTCGCGGAGCCCCCGCGCCGACAACACCGGGTACGGGGCGACCAAAGCGGCCCTGGACCGCATGTCCTTCAACCTCGCCCATGAGCTGAAGGACGACGGCATTGCCGTGAACGCATGGCTGCCCGGCATCCTGGCGACCGACATGAACGCGGGCCGCCAGGCAGGCGAGCCGGTGGGCCTCGCCGAGGAGTCGGTGATGTGGATCGCGGCGCAGACGCCCGAGACCTTCACGGGGCGCATCGTGCGGCGCGAGGAGTTCGGGAAGACGTGGGGGCCGGGCGCCCCGGAGGCATAGGCAGTGGCGGACGTCGACCTCAGCGGCAAGGTGGCGATCGTGACGGGAGCGAG
>JACZSI010000123.1 GCA_022574265.1 Chloroflexota bacterium
CGTTGGCGTCGCAGAACATGTAGCCGTGGCGGAACATGCGGTAGGGGAAGATGGGGATCGCGAGGAAGTCGTTGAGCCCGCGGGAGGTGTAGTACACCACCTCCGCCAGGGACATCTCGGCGGCGTCGAACTCGCCGTTGAACAGCCCGGTGAAGATGTCGGCCGGGTTGGTCTTGACGATGGGCCGTAGGTCCACGCCGGGGACCGAGAGCTCGCCTTGGAGGACGGGCGCGGTGCGGTCGTAGAGACGGGCGGCTAGGGTCAGTGGGTACGTTGCCATCGGGCCTCCCTATCACCCGGAGCCGGGGACGAGATCCTTCGCCCGCCTGCGGCGGCCTCAGGATGACAACTTCGGCCCGTTGTCATGCTGAGCGCAGCGAAGCATCTCGTCCCGTTCCAGCGCTACGCTGTCACTGCCGCCTACCGCACCAGCACGCCGGCCTCGGCCGGAGGCAGGTCGAAGATCTTGGCGTCGCCGTAGTCGGGGGAGACCGGCACCTGGTGGTGCATGTCGATGAGCTTGCCGGTCTTCGCCGACTCGATGACGCCGAGGGTCGCCTCGAGCGTGGCCATGCCCCACTCCGGGGTGTGGTAGACCGGCGCGCCGTGGACGACGGCGTCGTAGAGCTCTTGGAGCTCGGCGCGGCGGTTCATCGCCCAGCCGCCGGGCGCCTTCAGCTCGATCTCGTGGTGGCCCTTGTTGTCGTAGATCATGATGCCGTAGGCCGTGCGCGTGATGTCGCCGCGCTCGCACGAGACGACGACGAAGCCGGGCTCGCCGGGGACCCAGGGCTCGCCGGCCGGGTCGCGGTTGACGCCCTCGCGCTTGAAGATCTCCACCTCGCGCTCGCCGCCGATGCGGATCGCCTGCTTGTCGGCCTCCTCGTCGCGGGACCCTGTGATCATGCCGTCGCGCACCATGATGCGCTCGGGCTCGTCGTAGCGCTGCTTGTCGTGGCCCCAGGGCACGAGCGCGGCGCCCATGAAGTAGCCGTGGGAGTTGTGGACGATGGTCGAGAAGGCGCCGTTCTCGAACTCGAACATGGCGGAGTAGTAGCCGGGGATCGGCCGCTCCGGCATCCACTGGCCGACGACGCCGCGGACGTTCTTGATCATGCCGCCGGCGAGCAGCCGGACGGTGTCGATCTGGTGCGGGCCCTGGCGGTAGACGAGCCCGCCGCCCTGCGCCATGTCGAGCTCCTCGGCGACGCGCGGGCGGAGCAGCCAGTCGGTGTAGGCGAAGAAGTTGACGGAGCGGACGGCGCCCAGCTCGCCGGACTGGATGATGTTGTACATCTTGCGGAAGGGCGGGATGAAGCTGCGGGTGTGACCGGCGACCAGGATGTTGCCGGTGCGCTTGGCCGCGTCGATCATGGCCTGCGCCTCTTCGAGGTTGAGGGCCATCGGCTTCTCGACGACGACGTGCTTGCCGTGCTCGAGCGCGTAGATGGTGTGCGGCGCGTGGAAGCGGTTGGGCGTCGAGATCCAGACGGCGTCGACGTTCTTGTCCTCGCACAGCTCCTCGATGGTTTCGTAGGCGACGGCCTCGTAGCGGGCGGTGAAGCGCTCGCGGGTCGTCGGGTTGAGGTCGGCCCCGGCGACGAGGTCGAGCTCCTCCATCTGCTCGAAGGCGGGCAGCATCTCGGTGCCGCCGACGCCGATGCCGACCATCGCGATGCCGAGGGTCTTCTTGGATGTCATGGTTCGCTCCCTCCTGAGGGTGCGCCTCCGTTGGCTCTGGATCCCCAGCGATCGCGTCTCATGCTGGGTGGGCCGCCGGCCCGGGGGGCGCGTTGTGGAGCCGGGTGTATCACCCGCCGGGGTTGGTGTCAACGATTCCCGGACCTTCAGCCTATCCCGCCAACCACGCCGCAAGAAGGGCGAGCGAGTTGATGAGCCCGTGGGCGACGACCGGGGCGATGACGCCTCCCGACCGCACGCGGAGGGCGGTGAACAGAAGGCCGGCCGCAGCCGTGGCGACGATGCTCCCGGCGACGAACAGGGCCACGATGGCCACTTGGGCATCGGGCCAGTTGGCGTCCGATAGCTCGAGGCTCGGCACGATGTGCCACAGACCGAAGGCCGCGCTGGGTACGAGCCAGGCTGCCCTGGGGCCTGCGGACCGCAACCAGGCCCCGTAGAGCACGCCGCGGAATATCCACTCCTCGAAAAGCGCGGTGCCCAGCGGGATGCGCACCACGGTCGCGTACAGGAGGGCCGCCACGGTGAGCTCCTGCGCCCTGGCATCGCCGCCCAGCACGTCTCGTGCCGCAGGCACCGCCAGCGCGACGTAGAGGGGCGCAGCGATGGCGAGACCTGCTGCCGTTCCCCACTTCAGCCCTGTCAGCACGGCGCCCTTGGGAAGGCCGAGGCTCTGGCGGTCCAGGCGGAGCCACCACCACGCCGCGAGGGCGACGGCCGCGCCCGCCGCGAGGTTCAGGGGAACGTAAGCGACGTCGTGCAGGCCTTGGGGCAGCAGATTCGTTACGTTGCTGTAGACGACTGCCGCGAGCGTGAGGGCGAGCGCTGTGTGCATGCGACGCAGTTTACCGTTCGTCCTGAGCCCTTCGACAAGCTGAGTCAGGCTCTGGCGACGGGCCACCACGAACGATGGAGGGGGAGCGCGTTGCGGCCCGCAGGGGGTCAGGGCGCACGCCGTGCGCCCCTACTCCGCGCCCTCGATCTCCTCGCGCAGGAGCTGCTCCGCGCGCTCGACGAGCAGCTGCTCGCGGTCCGCGGGCGTGTTCTTCGAGGCGAGGTAGCGCCGCAGCGCGTCGAGCGGGCCGAGCTTCTCGGCCTCGTCGGTGCCGAGGCGGGTGCGCGAGGCGCGGCGCACGTTGCGCTCGATGCCGACGACGTAGTGCGCGGGCGCGAGCGCCTGGCGCACGGCGGCCTCGCGGAACGCCGGCTCCTGCTCGGCGTCCATCGAGACGCGCACGCGCACGATGGCGCCCTCGAGAGCCTGTCCTGAGCCTGTCGAAGGGCCCGATCCGGCGTGCTTGGCGATCGCCTCGAGCGTCGCGTCGGTCGGGTCCTCGCCGGAGCGCGCGGGCACGTCGATCGTGAGCATCGCGCGCGCCGCCACGGGGACGAACCGGAAGTCGGTGACGCGCTCGCCGCGGGGCTTCGAGGCGTCGACGTCGATCACGCAGAATCCCTTGTCCTCGTGCTCCTCGCTGAAGTCGATGCGCTCGATGCTGCCCGCGTACGCGACGGGCGGGTTCTGGCTGAGCACCTGGTGCTTGTGGATGTTGCCGAGGGCGACGTAGTCGAAGGCGGGGATCGCGACGGTGCCGAGGCCGAGCACGTGGTCGTTGCCGAGCATCATGCTGCGCTCGGACGCCGTCGTGGCGCCGGCGACGTTGACGTGCGCGCAGAGGAACGCGGGGAGCGCCGGGTCGAGCTGCGCGACCTCCTCGGCCAGGTGCTCGGTGATGCGCGCCTCGACGGCCTCCTTGATCTGCTCGAGCGTGAGGCCGCGCGTCTCCTCCTTGGCCATGAAACCGCCGATGCGGATCCACGGCAGCGCGACGACCTGCGCCTCGCCGGAGCGCGTGGCCACGCGGTAGGTCGCGAGCGTCGAGCCGAGGACGACGTTCTCGACGCGGAGCGTCGGGAAGATGTCGAGCGCGCCCGCGCGGCTCGCGACGTGCGGGAGGTCGTGGTTGCCGGGCGTGAGGAAGACGACGACGCCCGCGTCCGCGAGGCGCGCGATGCGCCTGGCGAACTCGCGCTGGTGCGTCTGCGACGGGTCGCGGCTCTTGTAGGCGTCGCCGGAGAACAGCACGAGGTCGACGCCCTCGCGCAGGGCGTAGTCGACCGCCTCGTCGAGGGCCGTGAGGAAGTCGAGCAGCCGCGTGGGCATGCCGACGAAGGCCGAGCGGTCGGCGCCGGGCGCGAAGTGCGGCGGCAGCGCGGCGAGGTCGGCCTCGGTGGCCGGCCGGCCGTAGTTCTCGACGCCGATGTGGACGTCGGAGAGGTGCAGGACGCGCATGCGGGTAGGGTAGGCGCGGGCGGGGGCGGATGTCACGTGGGGGGCGGCGTTAGTATTCGATCGCCGACCTGCGCTCGAGTGCGTGCTTCACGGTGTCTACCTTGAAGCCGAGCGCTTCGAGGGTGGTGTAGCCGACCAGCGGCTGCTCGCCGTCGTCAGCAAGCGCCACGAGCACTGGTCGACGCACGTCTTCGATCTCGACCTCGGCAAGGACGAGCTGCCTGGTGACGGTGCGGCCGTCGCCGAGCTCGACCTCCGTCTCAAAACGGGCCTCCAGGCCGATGGCCTCCGCGGTCTCTCTCGGGATCTTCGTGAAGGTGGCAGCCGTATCCGCTATGCCGTCTACCTGTCTTGAGCCCCGCGGTCCGTGGACCGTCATCGTTACGATCGTCTCGCCCATGGCCACATCCTACACCCGTGTGCTCCCCATCCCGCGGAGCTGCTCGCGGAGGCGGTCGGCGAGCTCGGCGACGGGGACGCGGACCTGCTCCATCGAGTCGCGGTTGCGGATGGTGACGGCGTCGTCCTTCTCGACGGTCTCGAAGTCGACGGTCACGCATAGCGGCGTGCCGGTCTCGTCCTGGCGGCGGTAGCGCCGGCCGATGGACTGCGCGTCGTCGTAGCTCGACGGGAACTCCTTGCGGACGATGGCGTGGACCTCGCGGGCCTTCGGGACGAGCTTCTCGTTGCGGGAGAGCGGGAGCACGGCCACCTTGATGGGCGCGACGTCGGGGTGGAAGCGCAGGACGACGCGCGTCTCGCCGCCGACGGTCTCCTCGTCGTAGGCGTCGACGAGCAGGACGGCGGCGATGCGGTCGACGCCGGCCGCGGGCTCGACGACGTAGGGCCAGTAGTGCTCGTTGAGCTCCTGGTCGAAGTATTTGAGGTTCTTGCCGCTGGCCGCCTCGTGGGCGCTGAGGTCGAAGTCGGTGCGGTTGGCGATGCCCTCGATCTCCGACCAGCCGAACGGGAACTCGTACTCCACGTCGGTCGCGGCCTTGGCGTAGTGCGCGAGCTCGTCTTGCTCGTGGGGCCGCAGGCGGAGCTTCTCGGGGCGCACGCCGAGGCCAACGAGCCAGTCGAAGCGCTCCCGCACCCACCACTCGAACCACGTCTCGTCCTCGCCGGGCTTCACGAAGAACTCCATCTCCATCTGCTCGAACTCGCGCGTGCGGAAGATGAAGTTGCCGGTGGTGATCTCGTTGCGGAACGACTTGCCGATCTGGGCGATGCCGAAGGGGAGCTTCATGCGCGTGGCCGTGAGCACGTTGTCGAAGTTCGTGAAGATGCCCTGGGCCGTCTCGGGGCGCAGCCAGACCTGGGCGGCGTCCTCCTCCACGGGACCCACGTGGGTCTTGAACATGAGGTTGAACATGCGCGGCTCCGAGAGCTTGGAG
>JACZSI010000124.1 GCA_022574265.1 Chloroflexota bacterium
ACCAGGCGCTTTTCGAGGACGCGCTGCCCGCCGACGCGCCGGCGTACAACGAGTACCATGCGCTGCTGGACGCTCACGCGAAGGCGGTGTGCACGAAGCGCGAGCCGCGGTGCGGGGCATGCGTGCTGCTGGACCTGTGCCCGACGGGGGCGGCCAGATCGCCCGGTCCAGGTACCCGTTCGCCCTGAGGCTCTCGAAGGGCGGACGCACGGTCGTGGGCAAGCGTTCGTTCGTGCCCTTCGACGGTGCTCAGGGCGTGCTTCGAGAGCCTCAGCACGAACGGGACAGCAGCAGCGAGCGGCATAGACCAGAGGAGTCTAGATGACCCACGTGACCGACCGTTACAGCGCTGGCGGCCCACCGCTCGTGATGTGCGACTTCACGCCGCCGCGGAGCGGGAACCCGGCGGTCCTCGACCGCCTCAAGGTCGTGAGCGCCGACTACTTCAACGCCGCCTACAACCCCGGCAAGCTCGTCCGCGCGGACTCCGTCGCGGCCGCCCACGCCGCACGCGAGCGCACCGGCGTCGAGACGGTGTTCAACATGGCCACGCGCGACATGAACAAGATCGCGCTCCAGTCCCGGCTCCTCGGCGCGCAGATGCTCGGGCTCGACAACGTCATCGTCATGCACGGCGACGAGCTCACCGAGCGCGAGACCAGCCTCGGCGTGACGTCGGTGCGCGACTACTCATCGACGTCGCTCATCGCGGCGGTGCGCGCCATGAACGACGGCCTCGACTACCGTGGCGCCACGATGCAAGCGCCGACCGACTTCTGCGTCGGCGCGACGCTCGACCTGGCGCGGGACCTCGGAGCCGAGGCCGCGCTGACCCGGCGGAAGGCCGACGCCGGCGCGCACTACTTCATCACGCAGCCGATCTACGGGGCCGCGGAGCGCGAGCGGTTCCTCGCGCTCTACGAGGAGGCGGCGGGCGCGCCGCTGGCCGTGCCGGTCCTGTGGGGCGTGCAGGTGCTCGACAAGGACGGCGTGATCTTCGGGAACGTCCCGGCCGAGGTGCGCGCGCAGCTCGAGGCGGGCCGCGACGGCGCCGAGGCCGCGGGCGAGCTGCTGGCGGCGCTCGTCGAGGCCGGCGTGCGCGGCTTCTACCTCATACCGCCGATCCTGCGGGGCGGCCGGCGCGACTACGACGCGGCCCAGCGGGCGCTCGAGGCGATCGGACGCTAGGCCACGGACGAACGGAGGGGCGCGGTCTCCCGCGCCCCTCTCGGTGACGTTCCCGGTGTGAGCGGCCGGCGCCGCTCCTTCGCCGTTCCTAGGTCTGGCTCTCGTTGACCACGCCGGCCTCGCCGGTGCAGTAGGGGATGAAAGCCTTCATGTTGCAGGTGACGCCCTTGGCGGCGAGCTCCTTCTCGAAGATCTCGTGGATCTCGCGGGCCTCGTCCGTGTACTCGACCTGGATCCCGCCGTCCTTGAGGCTGACGTCGGCCGACTGGGCCATGTTCGGCGCATTGAAGCCGCCGTCGCCGGAGCGGAGCGCCATGTAGCGGGCCCGCTTCGTGCCGGAGTTGAAGTGCTGGTGGTAGGTGTCGTCGTTGGGCACGACGACCAGCGAGCCGACCTTCCAGTCGCACTTGACCATGTCGGAGCGGTCTTCCTTCCTCCAGAGGAGCGAGTATCCGGAGTCGCCGCTCAGCAGCACGAGGTGGGCGCCGGGGCCGTGGCGGTGGGCCTTCTTGTACGTGCCGACGGGGAACTCGGAGATGTGGTTCCCCATGTTGTTCTTGCCCATCTGGAGCATCGCGTTGATCCCGCCGGCGCCCCGTGCCTTCCAGCCGTAGAGGGCCATGTCGGGGGCGTTCGGGATGAAGTTGGTCTCCCAGATGCGCTTGTTGTAGAGCGTGCCGTTGCCGCTGAAGTACTCCTCATCCTCCGAGTAGCGCGACTTGAACATGAAGTCGCAGTTGAAGATGAAGTCCGTGTCGCGGTACATGCGCATCTGGACCGGGGCGTTGGTGGTGGCGATGTAGCGGACCGACTCGTCGCCGGAGCCGTTGAAGTGCTGGTACCAGGCGTTGAGGGGGACGGTGAACAGGCTGCCTTCCTTCCATTCGAAGGTCTGCTTGTTCTTGTCGTCCAGCCAGACGCTGGTGGCGCCCCGGCCCCAGACGATGTAGAAGCTGATCTCATACATGTGGTGCTCGGGCTCGGACTTGCCGCCCGGCCTGATCTCGACGACGTGGAGGTCGTTGGGCATGTGACGGTTGTCGATGTGACAGACCGCGCCCTTCCCGCCCTTGCGCTCCCAGTCGCCGACCTCGATGTCCCGGATGTCCGGGTAGTAGTACTCGACGTGGACCTTGACCTTCTCGGCCTCCAGCCAGTTCTCGTACGCATCGGGGACGCGGAAGGTCGTGAGTCCGTCCGTCGGCGTCTCCGCCACCTTCATGTCGGTGCCTTGCATGACCATGGTCGTCCCTCCTCGGGAGTTTTCCAAAGCGCGCCGTTTCGCAGCGAAGGGTAGCGCACAACGGGCCGCGAGACAATCCAGGCCCGCCGGTCCCCTGTTCGTGCGGCCTCTGGCTACGTGAAGCCCCGGTTCCAGCTCTCGCCGCGCTCGATCTTGCGGGCGTAGTAGCGCCACTCGTCCGAGTGGTCCGTCTGCGGCCGGGCGAGGTGCTTGCCGCGCTCGGCCACCTTCTTGCGGTTCTCGAGCAGCATGCCCTGGAACTCCTCGGAGACGCCGCGGAAGCCGACGAGCATGGCCGCGTGCTGGATCTTGGCCGTCCGCTCCATGTAGATCGCGTTCAGGCACGCCTGGTCGATGCTGGTGCCGACGGTCACGATGCCGTGGCCGTTGATCGTGATGCCGGAAGCGTCGCCGAGCGCCTCGGCCAAGGCGTCGCCGTCGGCGACCTCGGAGACGTAGCTCGGCATGGGGAAGATGGGCAGCTCGCCGCCGAAGCGGGCGGACTGGAAGTGGACGGGGCTCACGGGGATGCCGGCGAGGCCCAGGACGATGGACATGGGCGCGTGGGCGTGGACGATGCTGTTGACGTCGGGGCGGGCCTTGAATATCTGGGTGTAGATGGGCGCTTCGCCGGGGACGGTGCCCGTGCCGGAGAGCTTGTTGCCGTCGAAGTCGAAGTGCATCAGCCAGTCCTGGTCGCGGTCCTCCTGGGCCACCCGGAGCAGCTTGACGGCGATGCCGGCGCCGCCGGGCAGGCGGACGCCGACGTGGCCGATGATGTCGCCGAACTCCCACTCGATGATGGTCGAGGCGGTCCGCAGGTCGCCTTCGAGTATCTCGACGTCGCTCATGCTGCCCCTCCGATCGCACGATCCCGGGTCGCGCACGTTGGTACGCGGGTCAGCTTCGCCGGAGCGGGCCGCGGACGCAAGGGGCGGTGGCGGGGAGCGCCCGCACGTCCGTCGCGCCTGGTGGGCTGGTCGGCACTGTCGTTTCACTCTTGCGTCGTTCACGAGATCGGGTGTATACACGCGCCGCGTACTCCTTTTGCACCGGATCCCGCGGCATCCGACAGGTATCTCGATGGAGTGAGAGGGGCGTCATGAGCAACGGAGGAACGGGAGACCGTCTGCGCGTCTCCTTCTTGGACCTTCGACGGGTCGTGGGTATTCTCGCGGTCACACTCCCTCTTCTGCTAGCGCTGTGGGGGTTTGCGATCTGCGGATGCGTGGGGATCGAGGACTCCCTCAGCGACTACTACCACCTGAGGACGGGAGATCTATTCGTTGGGATCCTATTCGGCATCGCCTTGTTTCTGTTCGCCTACCGAGGCTATGAACGCCGAGACGACATCGCAGGAGATGTGGCAGGCGTGTTCGCTCTCGGGGTGGCGCTCTTCTCAAATGAGGGCCCGGACTGGGAGACGGCCGTGCACCTCGTATCCGCGGTTGGCCTGTTTGCCACGCTGGCCTACTTCAGCTGGTTCCTGTTCACAAAGTCGGCGCCCTCGCCAAGTTCCCCGAGCCCGCAGAAGCTGATCCGGAACAGGATCTACCGGGTCTGCGCGTTGCTCATGGTCTTCTGGCTAACACTGGCCGCCGTGTACTACTTCTTCCTGCAAGACACGGCAGTCGCCGACGTCAATCCCATATTCTGGCTGGAGTCATTGCTGCTGTGGACCTTCGGTGTCGCCTGGTTCATCAAGGGCAAGACGCTGTGGAGGGACGCATGAGCATAGCGGGCGCGACTTAGCACGCGTCAGCTATGGCTCGCGGTCGTCTCCCGCCGGATGGCCCGGTAGCGCGGAGCGAGAACAAGCGAAGGCCCCGGTGCTTGAGCACCGGGGCCTTTCTCTTACGATCGCCTGGCGAGCCGGACGGGATTCGAACCCGTGATCTCCTCCTTGACAGGGAGGTGTGTTAAGCCAGGCTACACCACCGGCCCGCGGTGTTTGGGGAGCAGGCCCACGGCCTGCGTCTAGAAGTTTCAGCCAACGCCATGATAGCCGACGATCACGAGGTCGCCTTCCACCATGACGGGGGTGATGCGCTCGCCGCCGGTGAGGCGCTCCATCTCGGGGATCTGCTCCGGGTGCGCCTCGAGGTCGATCTGCTCGTACGCGACGCCGTCTTTGTCGAGGTCGTGCAGGAGCGCGTCCGAGTAGGAGCAGTCCGGGCGCGTGTAGACGATGAGCGCGTGCTTGGTAACCATCCCCGCCATGATAGCAGCCGAGCGTGGGCCGCGGCAAAGGTGCGCGCGCTGGCCCAGCCGACCGGGCTCCGTAGGGGCGCACGGCGTGCGCCCTGCACCCGCGCCGGCCGAAGCACTCTGAGCACCCATCGTTCCGCACGTGACAGGGTCGGTGCCTGACAGCCCTTTCGACCATCCCCCTGGCCCCCTTCCTGCCAGGAGGGAAGTGCAAAACTCGGGTTGGGGGCTGGGCCTCTCCGCCGCCTACGTTCCGAATAGGCGATCTATCTCGCTCTTCGTGATGAGACCTTCCGACAACCCATGGAGGATAACGTAGGGCTCCATGGGTGGTTCTGTGAACTTGAACCTAAAGCGTCGGGGTACTCCTATCTTCGTAAGGATGTTCTCTCGCTTCGTTGAACTGAACTCATCAAGATGTCTAGAGAAGTGAGCGGTCGTGTACTGTTTGCGCTTTATGACGCTGAGGGGATTGCGGACACCAGTCGCTGTGAAAAGCCCGAACTCATCTATCGGCGCGCAGGCGCACGCCAGCAACACGTGCTCATAGATGTTGTCGGGATAGGGTGAATACACCGCTTTCACGTATTTAGCCTGGACACTCTGTTGCGCTCCGGCGACCGCATCCCCCAAGGCGAACTGCAAATCCTCCCGCTCAACATGGGTACGCATCCCCTTCAAGGCTCTCCTGCACGAGAGAGACCCCAGCGAGAG
>JACZSI010000125.1 GCA_022574265.1 Chloroflexota bacterium
GCCTACGGGTCCAAGGGCGGCTTCGACTCGCTCGCCGAGGCCTTCGGCGACATGCTGCCCCACGTCCACGCGATCGAGACGGGGCTATCGAGCGACCCGTCGATGAACTGGCGCGTGCCGGAGCTCGACGGCATGAGCATCGTGTCGTTCTCGGACGCGCACTCGCCCTCGCGCATGGGCCGCGAGCTGACGGTGTTCGAGGGCGAGCCGTCCTACGACGGTCTGCGCGCGGCGCTCGCGGACGGCGCGATCGCCTACACCGTCGAGTTCCATCCAGAGGAGGGCAAGTACCACTACGACGGGCACCGCAAGTGCGGCGTGTGCCAGCATCCCGCGACGACGTTGGAGACCGGCGACCGCTGTCCGGTCTGTGGCCGCAAGATGACGCTGGGCGTGCTGCACCGCATGGAGGCGCTCGCAGGCCGCCCCGCCGCCGTCGAGCGGCGCGCGGACGGCATGCTCTCGGACCCGAGCGGCGTGCGCCCGCCCTTCCGGCGGCTCGTGGGGCTCGAAACGGTGATCGCCGAGGCGATGGGCCACGGGCGCAACACGAAGGGCGTGCAGCAGACCTACCAGCAGCTCGTGGAGAGCGTCGGCAACGAGCTCCACGTGCTGAGCGCGGCGCCGATCGAAGCGATAGCATCCGTCGCCGGCGAGCGCGTGGCGGAGGGCGTGGCGCGCTCCCGCGCGGGCGACGTCGCGGTCTCGCCCGGCTACGACGGCGTCTATGGCACCGTGCGGCTGTGGGAGGCTGAGCACGTATAGTGAAGCTGGTCCGCCCGGGAGCAGCATGACGCAGTCCACCGAGCAGCTGAAGGACGAGATCTCCCGTCACTACGCGGCGCAGCTCGCGCAGGCCGAGAGCTGCTGCGACGAGGGTATCTATCCGGTCGAGGTGCTGAGCCGCATGCCGGAGGGCGTCGTCAGCTTCGGCTGCGGCAACCCGGTGGCGCTGGCCAGCATGCGGCCGGGCGAGCGGGTGCTCGACCTCGGCAGCGGTGCCGGACTGGACTGCTTCCTGGCCGCGCGCCAGGTCGGACCAGAGGGCTCGGTCGTCGGCGTCGACTTCACGCCGGACATGATCGAGCGCGCCACGGCCAACGCGCGCAAGCTCCATCTCGCCAACGTCTCGTTCCGCCGGGGCGACATCGAGGCGCTGCCGTTCGAGGACGCGTCGTTCGACGTCGTGATGTCGAACTGCGTGGTCAACCTCGCGCCCGACAAGGACGCGGTGTTCCGCGAGGCCTTCCGCGTGCTCGCACCCGGCGGGCGCGTGATGGTCTCGGACATCCTGCTGACGCGCTCGGCGACGGAGGCCGAGATGGCGGACTTCGCCCTGCTCTCCGGCTGCATCTCCGGCTCGCTGCCGACGGACGAGTACCTCGGCAAGCTGACGGCGGCGGGCTTCACCGGCGTGCGCGTGGACACCGAGCACGAGCCCGAGGCGGGCACGTTCTGGTACAGCGGGGCCGTCTCGGCAACGAAGCCCGCCTGACTTGCCTCACGCGCGCTGCCCGTCCGTGGGGAAGCAGCCCACCCCGCTCGTCCTGAGGCACTCGAAGGATGAGCGAAGGCTTGCCGAGGCCGGGCCGCTGTCTGTGCGAGGGCTCGTTCGTACCCTTCGACGAAGCTCAGGACAGGCTTCGAGAGCCTCAGCACGAACGGGATGGGACGGCTCTCGCCAGGCCGCGGGGCCCTAGGCCGCGGGGGTCGGCGCGCGCTGCTCCGCGAGCGCCGGCACGGGGTCGGGGTCGCCGAAGATGAATGCGTCGTCGAGGTCCGGCTCTTCGGCGAGCGTCGGGTCCTTCACCCAGTAGCTCGCCTCGAGCGCGATGCCGTTCACCGGGTCGGTGAAGTAGATCGACTGGATGACCTGGTGATCGACCACGTGCGTGACTTCGATGTCGTGGCCGCGGATCTGCTTCTGGAGCGAGAGCAGCGTCTCCTCGTCCGGCACGTCGAAGGAGAGGTGGTCGAACTGCCACCGCCCCTTGGCGGGCAGGCCCGCGGGCTTATGGAACTTCTCGACCATGCCTGGCCACTCGAAGAAGGCCAGCGTCGAGTGCTCCCCGATCTTGAAGAAGTAGTGCCGGTACGGGTAGCTCCCCGGCTTGTTGCCGGTCGTGGAGACCACGGGGAACCCCAAGACGTCGCGGTAGAACCGCACGGTTGCGTCCATGTCGCCGGTCACCATGGCCAGGTGGTTGATCCCTCGGATGTGCATGATCCGTTCACTCCCTCGTGGTGGCGTCTCGGACGATTGTCCGTTTGCCTTACGGTGCGCGTCAAGGCCCCGAAGGTGCGGGGCTCGCGCGTGCTGCCAGCCGGGTGGCGAAAGGAGCCATCATCGGGCATGATGCTACGCGCTCGTGCGGCGGACCGGCCTCGGGCTTTCCACCGGCGGCAAGCGGACGTGTTCCGAGCCTTTTGCGTAAGGACAGATGCTATGGAAGACACCATCACCATGGATGACATGGCCACCGTGTACGAGCTCACCGACGCCTTGGGCATCGACCGGGAGGCCATCAACGTCGAGCTCACGAAGGAGGACCCGGGCTCCTGGGGCAAGGGCGACGGTGGCATGATGAAGCGTGAGGTGATCGCGATCACCCTGCCGCTGACGCAACCGCTCGATGCGTGGCTGCCGACGCTGAAGCAGGGGCTCGAAGCGCTGCTCGCGCCGCGGGCGGACTGAGCGGCGCGCTTTGGACGAAGCGGCGGCGCGGAGCAAGCGCCTCGATCCAGCCGACGACCGCCCCGCCGCCGCGCTCGGCGTGGCGGTCCGGCTCGGGCTGTTCTCGGCCTTGGCCGGAGGGCGCGGGACCGCGGCCCAGCTAGCGGCGGTGGTCGGCGCCGACGAAGGAGCGCTGGAGGTGCTCGCCGACGCCCTCGTGTCGGTCGGGCTGCTGGAGAAGGACGCCGCCCACTACGCCAACGCGGAGCAGGCCGCTGCGGGGCGCGTGGCCGCGGGGCGGCCGCGGGGGCTCGAGGCCCGGTTGCTGCGGGCCGTCCGCGAGGGACCGCGGCCGGCGCTCCGCGCGGCCCTGCCGCGGGCGCTCAGCCGGGCTCTGTACCGCGATGCGCAGGTGCTCGGGCAACGTCTCGCTCAGAGTCTCGATCTCACTCGCTCACGGCACTTGCTCGACGTCGGTGGGGGACTTGGAGGATACGCGGCGGCGTTCTGCGACGCGTGGCCCGAGCTGAGCGTGACGGTCTTCGACCTGCCGGGGGTCGTGCGGGAGGGCCGTCGGCTGGCCGGCCCACGATTGGAGTTCGTGAGCGGGGATTTCCTCCGGGACCCGCTCCCGCGCGGGTGCGACGTCGTGCTGGCGTCTGACATCCTGCACGGGCAGCGGGCGCCCGACGCGGCGCGGCTGGTGCGCGCGCTGCACGATGCGCTGGAGCCGGGCGGCCTGCTGGTGCTGCGCGACGTGCTGATGGACGGGGACCGGACGGGCCCGCGCTGGGCCGCGCTGTTCTCGCTGACGCTGCTCGCGACGTCGGGGAGCCGCTGCTATGCGGAGGACGAGGTCCGCGGATGGCTGGCCGAGGCGGGGTTCGTGGACGTGCGCGAGGCCGCCGTTGAGACGGAGCCGTGGGACCCGAACCGGGTGCTGCTCGCCATGAAGGGGTAGGCGCTGACGCGCGCCGTGGTATCGTCGCGGTCAGCCCATGGCCGATCGACCCAACCTCATCCAGCCCAGGATCTCGCGGTTCTGGCCGTTCCCGCGCGTCTACTACGGGTGGGCCGTGCTGGTCGCGGGGGTGTTGAGCTCGTTCGCGACGGTGGCCACCCAGGGGCCGATCATGGGGGTCTTCTTCCGGCCGATCCAGGAGGAGCTGGAGTGGTCGGCGCTGACGCTCACCATCGGGTTCGTGACCGGGACGGTCGCCGGTAGCCTGATTTCGCCCTGGGTCGGGCGGCGGCTCGACCGCCGCGGCGGGCGCCTCGTCATCGTCGCCGCGGGGGTCGTCATCGCGCTCAGCATGGTGGGGCTTTCGGTGATGAGCGAGCCGTGGCACTTCTGGCTCTTCTTCGGCGCGGCGCGCGGCGCGGCTGTCGGCGGCGTGGCGCTCGGGATGATGGTGGGGCTCGCCTCGTGGCACGTGCGGCGGCGAGGGCGGGTGATCGGGATGATCGGGACGGGTCAGCGTGCCGGTCAGGCGCTGCTCCCGCTGCCCATCCTGGCCATCATGCTCGCGCTCAGCTGGCGCGAAGCGTGGCTCGCGCTGGCCGTGGTGGTGGTCCTGCTGCTCATCATCCCATCAGGGCTGCTGGTCAGGCGCAGGCCGGAGGACTACGGCCTCCTGCCCGACGGCGATCCGCCGGCCGGTGAGCTGGCCGAGGGGGAACAGCTCGGGGACCGCGTCGAGGAGACGTGGACGCTCGCCGAGGCGAAGCGCACGCGGACGCTCTGGGCGCTGATGGTGGCGCAGGCGAGCGTCGTCTTGAGTGTGAATGCGGTGAACCTGCACATCACGGCGAACTTCCAGGACAAGATGGCCGTGGAGCAGGCGGTGGCGGCGGTGGCTATCTTCGCGACGGCGGCCGCGCTCTCGACGCTCCCCTGGGGGTTCGCGCTCGAGCGCGTCCACGTCCGGTACGTGGGGCTGACGGCGGTGGGGCTGCTGTTCGCGGCGATGCTGATCGCGGTCCGTGCCGACACCTTCGCGGGTGCCGTTACCTTCGCGGTGACGTACGGGCTCGGCCTGGGCGCGTGGACGGTGACGAGCCGGATGCTGTTCGCGAACTACTTCGGGCGCCGGTCGTTCGGCTCGATCCGCGGCTTCGCGGCGCCCATCATGGTCGTCGTCAATCCGGCGGGGCCGCTGTTCGCGGCGTACGTGCGCGATGCCACCGGCAGCTACTCGATCGCGTTCGTCGTGTTCGCCGTCGTGTTCGCGGTCGCGTTCGCCGCTTTCCTCGTCGCGGTGCCGGTCCGCAAGCGCGCGGGAGGGATGTCTTAGCGACCGCGCCCACGCTCAGTCTGGGGGCCCCTCAACTCGATCCTCTCCACGGTGGGGGCGAGGGGCTTTGCCTCAAAACCTCCGCCCCGCTCCCGTAACGTCGGTGCCCCACGACCGTTTCGACCATCCCCCCGTCCCCCTTCCTCGCCAGGAAGGGGGTGATAAAGCCAAATACGGGGGACACCCCCGTGCCCCCGGCCCTTCGGCAAGCTCAGGGCAGGCGCCGGGGCTTCGCCCCTCTGCACACCCTGTCCGGTGGACGAAAAGGGGCTTTTGAGGCAAGGCCGGGGCGAGGAGGGGGGAAGGGCGTCCGGGGGCTCGTCCGTGTGATACGCTCCC
>JACZSI010000012.1 GCA_022574265.1 Chloroflexota bacterium
ATCTACGACCAGATGGCGGAGCCCAAGTGGGTGATCGCCATGGGCGTCTGCGCGACGAGCGGCGGGCCGTACTACCAGAGCTACAGCGTCGTGCCGGGGGTCAACCACATCGTGCCGGTCGACGTCTACGTGCCGGGCTGCCCGCCGCGGCCTGACGCGCTGCTCTACGGCATCATGCAGCTCCAAGAGAAGATCAAGCGGTACAGCATCGGCTCGAACCCGGCAGGGGCCTAGCATGACGACCGCCGTCACCGGCCACGAGCTCGCCGATGCGCTGCGCGAGCGCTTCGGCGAGGCCGTCGTCGACTCGACGGACGGCGCGGTGTGGATCGCGCCGGCGGCCATCGCCGGCGTCTGCGCCTTCCTCCGCGAGGATGAGGCGCACGACTACGCCTTGCTGAGCTCGCTCACCGCCGTCGACTACGTCGAATACTTCGAGGTCGTCTACCGGCTGACGAGCCTGAGCAGGAACGCCATGACGGTCCTCAAGGTGCGGGTCCCCGGCCGCGATGGGCCGTCGCTGCCGACGGTCACGCCGGTCTGGCGCGGCGCCGAGCTGCAGGAGCGCGAGGTCTGGGACCTGATGGGCGTCAGCTTCGACGGCCACCCCAACCTCAAGCGCCTGCTCACGTGGGAGGGGTTCGAGGGCCACCCGCTGCGCCGCGACTACCTCGAGCCGCCGCTGCCGTATACGTGGCCGCACGGTGGCTAAGCGATGACGCTGCGCACGGAGCCGGTCGTCGTCAGCATCGGGCCGCACCACCCGAGCACGCACGGCGTGTTCCGCATGCGGCTGACGTTCGACGGCGAGAACATCATCGACGCCGAGCCGGTGATCGGCTACCTGCACCGCGGGACCGAGAAGCTGGCGGAGGAGCGGCAGTACACGCAGGTCATCACGCTCACCGACCGTCTCGACTACGTCTCGTCGATGACGAGCAACCAGGCGTTCGTGCTGTCGTGCGAGAAGCTGATCGGCCTCGAGGTGCCCGACCGCGGGATGTACCTGCGCGTGATCGCCTCGGAGCTCCAGCGCATCGTGAGCCACCTGATCGGCGTCGGCTTCTTCCTCCAGGAGCTCGGTGGGTTCGGCGGCACGGCGCTGATGTACGCGTTCCGCGAGCGCGAGCGCATCCTCGACCTGTTCGAGATGCTGTGCGGCGCGCGGATCACCGTCTCCTATTCGCGCATCGGCGGCGTCTTCGCCGACGCTCCCGCCGACTTCTGGCCGGCGCTGCGCCGCGTCCTCGACGACATGCCCGGCTACACCGACGAGCTCGAAGCGCTGGTCTTCGAGAGCGAGATCGTCCAGTCGCGTACGAAGGGCGTGAGCCCGATCGACCCGGTGCTCGCGGTCAACGCGTCGCTCACGGGGCCCGTTCTGCGCGCCTCGGGCGTGGCTTGGGACTGGCGCAAGGCCGCGCCGTACGACGTCTACGACCGCGTCGACTTCGACGTGCCGGTCGGCGCGAACGGCGACAACTACGACCGCTTCTGGGTGCGCATCCAGGAGGTGCGGCAGTCGCTGCGGATCGTCGAGCAGTGCATCGAGCAGATCGAGCCGGGGCCGGTGCGCGCGACGGACGCGATGCTATTCCGCCCGCCGCCGGGGGACTCGTACGTGCCGACGGAGTCGCCGAAGGGCGAGCTTGGGTTCTACCTGGTCAGCGACGGCTCGATCGCGCCGTACCGGTGCCACGTGCGCGCGCCGTCGTTCATCAACCTGTCGCTGTTCAAGGAGATGCTGGTCGGCTGGAAGCTGGCCGATGCCATCGTGTCGCTCGGCAGCTTGGACTTCAACATGGGTGAGGTGGACCGCTGATGGGCGGCGGGCTCGAAGGCAACGCCATCTACCGGGCCGTGTACGGCCTCGTCGTCGACACGCTTGGGTGGGCGTCTTGGCTGGCGTACTTCATCGCGGCGATGGTCATCATCCTGATCGTCGTGAACGGCGTGCTGGTCCTGGGGACGCTGTACACCTGGTTCGAGCGCCGCGTCCTCGGCCGCTTCCAGGGGAGGCTTGGGCCGAACCGCACCGGGCCGTTCGGGCTCCTGCAGCCGATCGCGGACGCGCTCAAGCTGATGTTCAAGGAGGACATCGTGCCGCGCGGGGCCGACCGCCTCGTGTTCTCGCTGGCGCCGATCGTGATGCTGGTGCCGACGCTCCTCGTCCTCGCCATCATCCCCTTCGGCAGGGGCAGCTTCCTGGCTGACCTGAACATCGGCGTGCTGTACATCGCCGCGGTGGGCGGCATCACGACGGTCGCGGTGCTCATGGCGGGCTACGCCTCGGCCAACAAATTCGCCACGTTCGGGAGCATGCGCGCCGTCGCGATGGTCGTCAGCTACGAGATACCGCTGGTCATGGCGCTCCTGGGCGTCACGGTGCTGGCGGCGTCCATGTCGATGGTCGCGGTCGTCGAGGCGCAGCACCTGCCGTACCTGCTCGTCGCGCCGCTGGGCGCCGGTGTGTTCCTCGTGGCCATCTCCGCTGAGCTCAACCGCAACCCCTTCGACGTGCTCGAGGCCGAGTCGGAGCTGGTCGCCGGCTATCTGACCGAGTACAGCGGCATGAAGTACGGCGTCTTCATGCTGGCGGAGTTCACGAACACCATCGTGGCCGGCGCCATCTTCGCCGTGCTCTTCCTCCAGGGGTGGCAGTGGACCGTCTTGTCGCCCCTCGGCTCGCAGGTCGGGTTCCTCGGCTTCCTCGACACGGGCGTTGTCCGGCAGATCGAGTCCCACTTCTGGTTCCTCTTCAAGGTTGGCCTCTTCGCGTTCGCCGCCACGTGGGTGCGCGCGACGCTGCCGCGGCTGCGGATCGACCAGATCCTCAGCCTCGCGTGGAAGGTGCTGTTCCCGTTGAGCCTGCTGAACGTCCTGGTCCTGGCGGTGGAAGTGATCGTCTGGCCCGAGCCGTCGGTGGGCGACCTCGCCATCATGGCCGCGATCAACTGGCCCGTGGCCGGTGCCGCCTTCTTCGTCGCGGCCCGCCTGGTCTCGCTGGGCACGCGGGCGCCTGGCCTCGGTGTGGGTGCGGCCGTGGGGGTGCGCTGATGTACGGCCTCGGCGTGCTCAAGGGGTTCGGCGTCACGCTCAAGAACTTCGTCCGCAAGCCCTTCACGGTGCAGTATCCGGAGGAGCGCTCGGTCCAGCACCCCCGGTTCCGGGGCCAGGAGTTCGTCTGGTACGAGGACCGGTGCACCGGGTGCGCGAGCTGTGCCAAGTACTGCCCGCTCGGCATCATCCGCATCGTCACGGACCCCGACGGTGGGCACGAGCAGGAGGGCGGCGACTACAAGGTCGAGGTCTTCGACATCGACCAGGGGCGCTGCATGTACTGCGGCCTCTGCGTCGAGGCCTGCCCTTACGATGCGCTGCACATGGGCTCGACGTTCGAGGGCGCAACGACCCGGCGCGAGGACCTCGTCATCACGATGGAGGTGCTGAACGAGCGCCCCAAGCACCCGAGCACGTGGTTCCGTCCGCAGCTCGAGCAGCAGGCGGTCGACCCGTTCGGCGGCGCGCCGGTGGACTCGGGCGACGCGGGGCGCGAGGCGTACCGGTGGCACCCGAAGCGCTCTGAGGACGCCCCCGGCGGCGCGGGAAAGTGACTCTTGGCGGGTAACCTCTTCCAAGAGATCGTCTTCTGGCTGCTTGCCGCCACCACCGTCGGGGCCGCGCTGCTCGTCGTCCACGTGCAGAGCCTCTTCCGCGCCGCCCTGCTGCTCATCGTGAGCTTCCTGGGCGTCGCCGGCATCTTCGCCATGGTCAACGCCGAGTTCCTGGCCGTGGCGCAGGTGCTCATCTACGTCGGTGGCATCGCCGTCCTCGTGATCTTCGCCGTCATGCTGACCCGCGACGTGGACCGCGGCAACCTCGGCACGCCCGTGCAGCCCGTCGCGCTGCTGCTCGCCGTCGTGCTCCTGGGCACGCTGACGTACGCCGTCGTCCAGGCGGAGTGGAGGTTGCTGCCGGACGACCTGCCGGGGCCGCTGGCCGCGGTGTTCGTCGACACGCCGGCGCAGCTCGGCCGGCTGCTGGTGCGCGACTTCGTGCTCGCGTTCGAGGTCGCGGGTGCGTTGCTGTTCGCCGCCGTCATCGGCGCGCTGGCGCTGGTGCGGGAGCGCTAGGCATGCTCGAGCGCTTGCTGGTCCTCTCCGTGGTCCTCTTCTGCATCGGGCTCTACGGTGTGCTCTCGCGGCGGCACATCATCGCCGTCCTCATGTCCATCGAGCTCATGTTCAACGCCGTGAACGTCGCGCTGGTCGCCTTCTCGCGCTACGTCACGCCGGCGGACCTGGGCGCTCCGGGCGGCCTGGCCGAGAACGCGCGCTACGTGCTGACGGGTCAGGGGCTCGCGGTGTTCGTGATAGTCGCGGCGGCCGCGGAGGTGGCGCTTGGCCTGGCGCTCGTCATCGCGCTCATGCGCCGCACGGACACGCTGGACATCACCGCCGTGAATCTGATGAGGCGCTAGAGCCATGTGGGTCGACTACAAGAAGGCGCCCAACCTGATGATCGCCGAGATGTGGAAGGAGGTCCTCGAGGGCGAGGGCTTGCCCGTCCGGCTGCTGCCGGAGGGCGGCATCTTGGAGTACGGCGAGTCGGTCCCGTTCCGCGTCATGGTCCCGCGGGGCCGCGAGCACGTCGCCGACGAGATCCTGAGGAAGCTCTAGCGTGATCTCCGAAGCGGCGGTCTGGGGGATCATCGCCCTGCCGTTGGCGGCGGGGGTGCTCGCCGCGCTCGCACTGCTACCCGCGCTCCGCCCGCTCGCGCGAGCGTCTGGCTACGTCGCCATCCTGGGCGTCGCCGGCGCCTTCGCGCTGAGCCTCGCCGCTCTCGACGCGACGCTCGGCCCCGACGCCGCGGCTGGATTCGGCGTGCGCTCCTGGCTCACGGTCGGCGACCCCTCGAGCGCCGGGGGCTTCGAGGTGACGGTCGGCCTGCTGCTCGACCCGCTGTCCGCGGTGATGGTCACGGTCGTCTCCGGGGTGAGCATGCTCGTGATGATCTTCTCGCTCGGCTACATGCGGAAGGAGCCGGGCGCGGAGGGGGGCGCGTGGGCGGACTACCCGCGCTACTTCACCTACATGAGCTGGTTCACCGCGGCGATGCTCGGGCTGGTGCTCGCCTACAACCTCATCCAGCTCTTCGTCTTCTGGGAGCTGGTCGGCCTCTTCTCCTACCTGCTGATCGGGTTCTGGTACCACCGTCCGGCGGCGGCGGCGGCGGCGAAGAAGGCGTTCATCGTCACGCGGATCGGCGACTTCGGCTTCATGCTCGCGCTGCTCTATCTCTACCTGCACCGTGCCGAGTTCTTGGCGCAGGGGCTGAACCCCTTCGAGATACCGGACATACTCGCGGCGGCACCGCTGCTCTCCGCCGGCGTCGCGACGTGGGTGGCCCTGGGCATCTTGGCCGGTGCGATGGGCAAGTCCGCGCAGTTCCCGCTGAACACGTGGCTGCCCGATGCGATGGAGGGCCCGACGCCGGTGAGCTCGCTGATCCATGCCGCCACGATGGTCGCGGCCGGCGTGTTCCTCGTCGCGCGCATGTTCCCGCTGTTCGAGGAGAGCGCCGTCGCGCTGAACGCGGTGGCGATCGTGGGCGGAACGACCGCCGTCTTGGCGGCGGCGATGGCCGTCGTGGCCAACGACATCAAGCGCGTGCTTGCCTTCTCCACCGTCAGCCAGCTGGGGTACATGTTCCTGGCGCTCGGCGTCGGCGCGTGGCAGATCGCCATCTTCCACCTGCTCACGCACGCCTTCTTCAAGTGCCTGCTGTTCCTCGCGGCGGGCAGCGTCCACCACTCCGTGCACACCTTCGACATGCGCTACATGGGCGGCCTGCGGCGCTGGATGCCGGTCACGTACGTGGCCACGCTGATCGGCGCGCTGAGCCTGGTGGGCATCGCGCCGCTGGCGGGCTTCTGGAGCAAGGACGAGGTGCTCGCCGCGGCGTGGGCCGCCGATGGCGCCGGGGATGTGGGCGTGTCCCGCCTGGTCCTCGTGCTGGGCATGGCGGCGGTCTTCATGACCGCCTTCTACGCGTTCCGGCTGGTGCTCATGACGTTCCACGGCCGCTTCCGTGGCGGCATCGACGCCGTCCCCACCGACGAGCTCATCCCGGACGAAGTGAGCCTGGTCGGGCACGTGCACCGCGCCGAGTCGCCGTGGGTGATGCTGCTGCCGATGGCCGTCCTCGCGCTGCTGGCCGTCGTTGCCGGCGTTGCGCTGAACGCGGTCGGCGCGCTCGGGCCGCTGCCCGCCCACGGCCTCACGCACTTCCTGGGCGGCGTCGCGAGCGACTTCGACCCGGCCATCGCCGGGGTGTCCACGGTACTGGCGCTGGCGGGCATCGGGCTCGCGGTCGCCGCCCACCGCCGGGGCGTCCTCGCGCTGACGGACCTGCCGCGGCCGTGGAGCGTCCTCCACCGCTTCCTGGCGGGGCGGCTCTACATGGACCACCTCTACGAGACGCTCATCGTCCGCCGCGTGCTGTACCGGGGGCTGTTCTTCGCGACCGATTGGGCCGACCGGCGCCTCGTCGACGGGACGGTCGACCTCGTGGGGTGGGTCGGTCGCAACGGCGGCCGTGCGGTGGCGCAGCTCCAGACCGGCCAGGTGCAGGTGTACGGGGTGGGCGTCTTCATGGGCGTGATCGTGATGCTGATGCTGTTCATGTTCCAGCGCTAAGCCCAGGACGAGGAGAGAAGGTTTGCTGACCGCGATCATCGCGCTCCCACTCGCCGGCGCCGCGCTCCTGCTGGGCTTCGGCACCACGGCGGCGCGCGCCCGCGCCATCGCGCTCGTGGCGGTCGTGGCGGAGCTTGCGCTGACGGCTGCGCTGTTCGCGGCCTATGACACCGCGGACGGCTACAGCTTCATCCAGCGCGCGGATTGGATACCGGCGCTCGGCGTGCAGTACCTCCTCGGCGTCGACGGCCTGAGCGTGCCGATGGTGCTGCTCAACGGCATCCTGGGCGTTGCGGCGGTGCTGTCGTCGTGGACCGTGCGGGAGCGCGTGCGCGGGTTCTTCGTGTGGCTGTTGGTGCTCCAGGCCGCGGTCATGGGCGTCTTCGTCTCGCAGGACCTCATCCTCTTCTTCGTCTTCTGGGAGCTCGAGCTGCTCCCGATGTTCCTGCTCATCTCGATGTGGGGCACCGGGCGCCGCGAGTACTCCGCGATGAAGTTCCTGGTATTCACGTTCCTGGGCTCGGCGTTCATGTTCGCGGCGATCCTGGTGCTGTACTTCTCGCTGCCGGCCGGCGAGCGGACGTTCGACATGATGGCGCTGGCGGACAGCGGCCTGGCGGGCGCGATCGTCCCGGCGTCGCTGGTCTTCGGCGGCTTCCTGATCGCGTTCGCGGTCAAGCTGCCGATCTTCCCGCTGCACACGTGGCTGCCGGACGCGCACACCGACGCCCCGACGGCCGTCAGCGTGATGCTGGCCGGCGTGCTGCTGAAGATGGGCGGCTATGGGCTGCTGCGTATCAACGCTGGGCTGTTCCCCGGCGAGCTCGTGTCCGCAGCGCCGCTGCTGGCGGTGCTCGCGGTCGTGAACGTGCTGTACGGCGCGGTCGTCGTCATGCGCCAAACCGACCTCAAGCGGATGGTCGCCTACAGCAGCGTCAGCCACATGGGCTTCGTCGTGCTGGGGCTCGCCTCGGTGGGCGCCACGGCCGGTCAGTTCAACGGCGTGGGCCTCAACGGCGCGGCGCTCCAGCTCTTCACGCACGGGATCATCACGGGACTGCTGTTCGTCGTCGTCGGACTCGTGTACGAGCGGGCGCATACCCGGCACATCCCCGACATGGGCGGCATGGCCAAGCAGATGCCGCTGATAGCCGTCGTGTTCCTGCTGGCGGGCTTCGGAGCGCTGGGGCTGCCGGGCACGGCCGGGTTCCCCGCCGAGATCATGGTGTTCCTCGGCGGGTTCACGGCGTACGCGTGGGCTGCCGCGGCATGCGCGTTCGGCATCGTGCTGGCGGCGGGCTACATGCTGTGGGCGGCGCAGCGCACGATGTTCGGCCCGCGGCTCGAGCGGTGGGACGGCTTGCGCGACGCGAACGTCGTCGACATGGGCGCGATGGCCGTGCTGCTCGTCCCGATGTTCGTGATCGGCGTCTACCCGCGGCTGCTGACCGACGTTTTCGACGCCGGGCTGGCGCCGATCGTCCGCGGGTTCGGGGGCTGACGTGGGCTTGAGCGCGCGCGACCTGCTGCTCGTCTCGCCGGAGCTGGCGCTCGTCGTGCTCGCGGTCGCCATCGTCCTCCTGGACCTGGTGCTCGACCGCAAGGGCTTCGTGCTCGCGGTCGGCATCGCCGGCCTGGCGGTGCCGCTCGCGGCGGCGCTTGGCCTGTGGGCGATCGTGGCGGACGGCGGCCCCGAGATGGCGTTCCACGGCGCGCTCGTCGTCGACGCGTTCGCGATCTTCTTCAAGCTGCTGATCGTCGGCATCCTGGGGCTGCTGCTGCTTTCGAGCGCCGAATACATCGAGCGCTTCTCGCCGCACCAGGCGGAGTTCGTCGCGCTCGTGCTGCTCTCGGCGGCCGGCCTCATGCTGCTTGCGGCGGCGGCCGACCTGATCGCCGTCTTCGTCTCGCTGGAGCTGGCGTCGCTGCCGGTGGTCGCGCTGGTCGCGTTCTCGAAGAGCGGGCGCTCGATCGAGGCCGGCATCAAGTACCTGCTGCTCTCCGGCCTCTCGTCGGCCGTGCTGCTGTACGGCTTCGCGTTCCTCTACGGTGCGACCGGCACCGTGCGATTGGTCGCGCTCGACCCGGCCCTGCCGACGATCGCCACGATGCTCCCGGCGGCCGGTGGCGCGCTGCCCTTCGGCTCCTTCGCCGTGCTCCTGGGCGTGGTGCTGGCCACCGCGGGTTTCGGGTTCAAGCTCTCGATGGTGCCGTTCCAGATGTGGACGCCCGATGTGTACGAGGGTGCGCCCACGCCCGTCGCGGCGTTCCTGGCGACCGCCAGCAAGGCCGCTGCGTTCGCCATCGTGCTGCGGCTGTTCTACACAGCCCTGGGCGGGGCGAGCGCCGACTGGTCGGTCATGTTCGCGGTGCTGGCGGCGGTGACGATGACCGTCGGCAACGTCGTCGCCATCGCGCAGTCGAACGTCAAGCGGCTGCTCGGCTACAGCGCCATCGCGCAGGCCGGCTACATGCTGATCGGCGTGGCCGCGATAGCTTCCGAGGGCGGGAGCGGACCGCTGGGCATCGAGAGCGTGCTGTTCTACCTCGGCGGCTACGCGGCGATGAACCTGGCGGCCTTCTTCGCCGTCATCGCCATCACGAACACCACGGGCGACGACCGCATCGAGGCGCTCGCCGGCATGGGGCGCCGCTCGCCGTTGCTCGCGCTGGTCCTCGCGTTCGCGCTGATCTCGCTGACCGGCATCCCGCCGACCGTCGGCTTCATGGGCAAGCTGTTCCTGTTCAACGCCGCGGTGAGCGCGGACCTCGCGTGGCTCGCGGTCGTCGGCGTGCTGAACAGCGTCGTGTCTGCTTACTACTACATGGGCATCGTCCGCACCATGTACCTGGGCGAGCCCACCGAGCCGCGGCGCATCGGCGCGCCGGTGACGGCGTGGGTCGCGATGGGCGTGGCCACGGCCGGCGTCGCCGTGCTCGGCGTCTGGCCGGCGTGGCTGCTGGATATCGCGCGGACGGCGGCGGGGAGCCTCGTGCCCTAGGGACGTGCGGCGAGGAACGCCGTCAGCAGCCGCTCCGCCGCCTCGCGCGGGTCGCCGGCCTGCGTGACGGCCGCGATGACGCAGATGCCGTCGGCTCCCGCTGCCGCCACCTCGCCCACGTTCTCTGGCGTGATGCCGCCGATGGCCACGAGCGGCGGGCCGTCGGGCGGGACCAGGGCGCGGACCTCGCGCAGCGTCTCTGGCCCGGCCGCTCGCGTGTCCGCCTTCGAGCCGGTGTGGAACATGCGGCCGACGGCGATGTAGTCGGCGCCTTGATCGAGCGAGGCCTGCGCCTCGGCCACGAGCGCGCTCGACGTGCCGGCGATCTGCCACGGGCGCAAGCTGCGTCGCGCCGAGGCCAGCGGCAGGTCGTGCTGGCCGAGGTGCACGCCGTGGGCGCCCGCGGCCACGGCCACGTCGGGGTGGTCGTTGACGACGAGCGCGGCGCCTTGGGCCTCGCACTCCTTGGAGAGCTGAGCGGCGAGCTCGGCCCAGTCGCCCTTGTCGCGGCCCTTCACGCGGAGCTGGAGCGCGCTCGCCCCGCCCGCGAGCGCTTGTTGGGCCACCCAGACCGGGTCGCGGTCGTTCGTCAGGTCCGGGTCGACGATGACGTAGAGCCCGCGGAAGCGCTCGGCGGTGCGGCGCCGGAAGCCAGATGCCGTCGCCAGCTCGGCGGCGGACAGCACGCGCGCGAGGTCCGACAGCTCCGCGTACTCGGGGCCACGGGGCATCGTCGCGGTGCTGACCTCGGCGATCTCGCGCAGCGCGCCGACGAGCGCGAGGTAGCGCACCTCCAGCCCCCCCGGCCACTGGAGGGCCGAGATGCTCGCGACCGCGTCGTCGATGGCCGAGAGCACGTCGGGCGCGAGGGCGTCGAGACCGAGGGCGCGCGCGGTCTGCATGCGGGAGCGCGCGCGCTCGTTATCCGCGGCCTCGCCGCTGAGGGCCGCCTCGAAGTCGCCGCGGACGTAGCGGAGGGCGGACAGCAGCCACTCGCGGGTGAAGTGCGGGGGTTCCTGTTGGTCCTGCTGCGTCATGTCAGTCCGCTCTCTCGCCACCGACCGTTTCGACCATCCCCCCGTCCCTCTTCCTTGGACCGGCTCAGGGCAGGCTCCGCCGGGAAAGGGGTGACAAAGCCAGAGACGGGAGACACCCCCGTGCCCACGGCAAAGGGGCTTGGCCCCCTTGGACCGGCTCAGGGCAGGCTCTCTGCACTCCCCTCGGCTGGTTCCTGACCCACCGTCGGTGCCGAGCTACCCTTCGTTCGTACTTCGAGAGCCTCAGCACGAACGGGGGCTCCGTGCCCGGCAGAACCTGCGCTCTGCACGGAGCGACCGCGAATCTCAACGGTGCTACCCCGCATGGGTGCAGGGCTGTGCCCTGCCTAGCGGCCGCGGGACAGCACCGCCGCGGCCGCCGTCGCGACCGCGAGTAGCGCGAACGCCATCAGCCACAGGCCGTCGGTCTTCGCCAGCGGCTGCTCCGCGTCGATCACGGCGATGGTCCCGACCATCGCCACGAAGAAGCTGAGCACCATGATGAACAGGGCTCGGGTCCGCCATCGCACCATGAGTGAACCGTACCACGTCTGCCCCGGCGGCTGAGGACGCGCCTCGGCCGTGGGCCATCCGCCTCTTGCCCGTCGGCGTGCGCTTCCGGACAATGCGCGCATGACGCTTCCAGCTACCACAACGCGCTTCGGGGAGGTCGTCGAGGCATCTATCGAGCGGCTGCTCGGGCAGTGCCACGCGCTCTACGAAGCGCCCGTCCTGGGCACGCTCGTGCGCGCCGGGGAGTCGGTGTACGCCGTGGTCGAGGGCGTCGAGACGGTCGCCCTCGACCCCACGCGGCCGATCGTGGCGCGCGGCGCCGGGGCGGCATCCGAGGCCGAGGTCTACGCCGAGCACCCGCAGCTCGAGCGGCTGCTGCGGACCCAGGTCAGCTTGTCGGTCATCGGCCACCGCGAGGGCTCCGACGTTCGCCAGTACCTCCCCCCGCTGCCGCCGCGCATCCACACCTTCCTCCACGTGTGCCCGGCCGAGGAGGTGCGCGAGTTCTTCGCGGGCGGGCGGTCCGACTTCGCGTCGCTGCTCATCCGCCGCGGCATGCCCGCGGGAGACGACGTCCTCGCGGCGGTGCTGCGCCAAGCCTCGGCGGCGTTCGAGGCGCCAGGCGACTTCCTGCTGACGGCCAGCCGCGGCGTCGCGTCGCTGCTCGCGGGCGACACGGCGCGGCTGAACGCCATCGTGCGGCGGCTGCCGCTGGGCGTTTGATGGGCGTGGACGCGGCGAGCCCCCTCGGGACGGTCGTCGGCGGGTCGCTCTCGCGCGGGCTCGACGTGCGGCTCGGCTCGGCGGAGGCCGTCGAGCAGGCAAAGGTAGGTACTTTCGTGACGATCCAGGGCGCGGGCAGCCGCTACTTCGGCATCATCACCGACCTGCGGCTCGATGCCGCCGACCAGCGCCTCGCATCGGCGATGGCCGACGCCGACGCCGCGCTGGCGAGCGTGCTCTCGGGGACGAGCGCCTATTCGCTGGCGACGGTCAGCTTGAACCTGACCACCGGCGTCGGCGGCGAGGCGCCACAGCCCGCGAAGTCGCTGCCAGGCCACTTCTCAGCCGTGCACCGCGCCTCCAACGAGGACGTCCAGGCCATCTTCGGCTCCGAGGACGCGTGGCACATCTACATCGGCAGCCCGCTCGACATGGAGGACACGCGCGTCTGCCTCGACCTCAGGAAGTTCGTCGAGCGCTCCAACGGCGTCTTCGGCAAGAGCGGCACCGGCAAGAGCTTCCTGACGCGCATCCTGCTCGCCGGCATCCTCCAGCGGGGCGTGGCCACGAACCTCGTCTTCGACATGCACAGCGAGTACGGCTGGCAGACGAAGACCGAGTCGGGCCATGCCGCCAAGGGCCTCAAGCAGCTCTTCCCCAGCCGCGTGGCCGTCTTCACGATGGACCCGGCCTCGGCCCGCCGGCGCGGCGTGCAGACCGACTTCGATGTGCAGATCGGGTACGACGAGATCGAGCCAGAGGACATCGCCATCCTCGCGCAGACGCTGAAGATCACCGAGCTCGGCGTGCAGGCGTGCTACACGCTGCGGAGCCGCTTCGGCGCGAGCTGGATACTGGATTTCCTCAAGCAGCCCTCCGACGAGCTATCCGAGAACATCGGCGGGAGCAGCAGCACGCTCGACGCGCTGCGGCAGCGGCTGGGGCAGCTCCAGCGGCTCGACTTCATGCGGGACCACGGCCAGGGCGCCGTCAAGCGCGTGCTCGACCACCTCGCCGACGGCCGCCACGTCGTCCTCGAATTCGGCCGCTACGGCGACGACCTGACGGCGTACCTGCTCGTCGCGAACCTCATCACGCGGCGCATCCACGAGGAGTACCGCAAGCGCACGGAGCAGGCGCTGGCGGCCGACGGCAAGGAGCCCGAGCCGCTGGTCATCACCATCGAGGAGGCGCACCGCTTCCTGGGCCCCGGCGTCGCCGGGCAGACCATCTTCGGCACGATCGCCCGCGAGATGCGCAAGTATCACGTCACGCTGCTGGTCGTCGACCAGCGCCCGTCCGGCATCGACGACGAGGTGCTGAGCCAGGTCGGCACGCGCATCACCTGCCAGCTCGACAACGACCGCGACGTCGACGCCGTCTTGGGCGGCGCGAGCGGGGCGCGCGAGCTGAAGTCGGTGCTGTCGCGGCTCGAGCCCCGGCAGCAGGCGCTCATGTTCGGCCACGCGCTGCCCATGCCGGTCGTCATCCGCACGCGGGACTACGACGAGGCGCTCTACGCCGAGATGTCGGTGCCGGGCGCCGGCGCTGCGCCGGGCCGAGACAAGCGCGACCTGTTCGGGTAGCCAGCTACGTGAAGTATGGCCCGCCGTTCGCTGCGGCTGGCGCTTAGTCCCGGCGGCGCGCTGCTACCATCTCATCATTGAGCCCAAGCCCTCGCGCGAGTCATAAGCAGGCACCCCATGGAATTCATCGACTACATGCAGGCCCACGGCCACCAACAGCTGGCTGTCTGGACGGACGCCGAAGCAGGCGTCAAGTCCTTCATCGCGATCCACGACACGACGCTCGGTCCCGCGCTCGGTGGCACGCGCATCTGGCGGCACCCAACGGACGAGGCCGCCATCATGGACGTCCTCCGCCTGTCCCGCGCCATGACGTACAAGTCGGCGGCGGCGGGGCTGCCCCTCGGCGGCGGCAAGGGGCTGATCGTCGCCGACCCGCGCAAGGACAAGACCGAGGCGATGCTCCGCTCCTACGGACGCTTCGTGGAGTCGCTGGGCGGCCGCTACATCACCACGGAGGACCTGGGCGCCACCGGCCAGGACATGGAGTGGATCGCCAAGGAGACCGCCCACGTGGTCGGCCTGCCCCAGTCCGCGGGCGGCAGCGGCAACCCTGCGGTGGTCACGGGCTTCGGCGTGTACCAGGCGATGCGCGCCTGCGCGGAGGAGGTGTGGGGCAGCGACTCGCTGGAGGGCCGCACCGTCGCCATGCAGGGGTTCGGCAACGTCGCGACCTCGCTCGCCGGCTACCTGAGCGCCGCGGGCGCGCGGCTCGTCGTGACCGACATCGACGCCGGCGCCCGCGAGCGAGCCGCCGCCATCGAGGGCGTGACGCTCGTGGAGCCAGACGCCATCTACGACGTCGAGTGCGACATCTTCGCGCCGTGCGCGCTCGGCGGCGTGCTCAACGAGCAGTCGGTCCCCAAGCTGCGCTGCGCCATCGTCTGCGGCGCAGCGAACAACCAGATGGCGACCGGCGAGGACGACAACCGGCTCGCCGCCAGGGGCATCCTGTACGCACCCGACTTCATCGCGAACGCCGGGGGCGTCATCAACGTCTACTACGAGTACGCGGGCGACTACCAAGAGGCGGTGGCCATGGAGAAGGCGGGGAACATCTACGCCACGACGAAGCAGGTCATCGCCACCTCACGGGAGCGCGGCATCACGACCGCCGAGGCCGCCGACGCGGTCGCCGAAGCTCGGCTCGCGGCGGCTATGGCCACCTGATCCGGCGCGCCTTGGTCCGATCCTCTTGTGATCCCGAACTCCGGGAAGCCCGCAAGGGGCGAGGGGGAGACACCCCCGCTGGCTGGAGGATCTCGTCCCTGCCCTGGCCGCTCAGCCCCGGGCACCTCCCCTGGGTGCGCGCCCCGTCCCTCTTGGGTGGGTGTCTCCCTACCGCCTCGGTACCGCATCCCCCACCATGACGATATAGACGTGGGGACCGTCGGCCGAGAGCGGTGGTGCCCGGACCGAGGCGCATGGTTTACAGCCCCGACGACTGCAGGCAGCTCGCCGCGGACCTCTTCGAGCTACGCCGCGAGTCCGCGGCTATCGAGAAGGAGCGCGATCAGCTCCGGGCCCGGCTCAAGGCGGCCGAGGTCGTCCTCGCCGACCGTCAGGCCGACCACAACGCCTCCTACCGCCAGCTCGTCGAGCTCGAGCGGGCGCTTGCTTTCGACGAGATCGCACGCGGCATCGAGCACCGGCTCTTCAACGCGCTGACCCCGGTCGAGGGCTACACCGAGCTCCTCCTGGCGATGCCCGAGCGGCTCGCCGACCCCGCTCAGGCCAACGCCTATCTCATGGCGATACTGGAAGGCGCGCGAGACGCCAAGCGGACGCTCGACACCGTCCGCGAGTTCTACTACAGCACCGGCAACGTCGACATCCAGGAGCACAGCGAAGCGAGCAAGCTCCTGGCGGCGGCGCTTGAGCAGGAGGGCGTCGGCCGGGCCCAGGAGCCCGGGCCTCGCGAGGCTGCGACGAAGACGCTTTCGCCGCGCGAGTGGGACGTCCTGCGGCTGCTGGCCGACGGCATGAAGAACCGGGAGATCGGGGAGACGCTGTTCGTGACCGAGAACACGGTGAAGACTCATATCCGCGGGATACTGACGAAGCTGAGCCTGAAGAACCGTACGCAAGCGGCCACCTTCGCGCTGCTCGACAGCCGCGCCTACTAGGCGACGCGCCCTCTCGAGGGCGCACGCCGTGCGCCCCTACGCGGACGTTGCCTCATGCGCTCAGCATGACAACGGATGAGGGTATCGACGGTCCTACCCTTTATGGGTGCAGGGCTACGCCCTGCCTAGGCGACGCGCCCTCTCGAGGGCGCACGCCGTGCGCCCCTACGCGGACGTTGCCGTATGCGTGGGGGACGAGATGCTTCGCTCCGCTCTGCATGACAACGGATGGGGGCATGGGCGGTCCTACCCCTTATGGGTGCAGGGCTGCGCCCTGCCTAGGCGACGCCCCACTCCTCGAGCTCGGCGTCGGAGATGCCGAAGTAGTGCGCGACCTCGTGCGTGATGGTCTCGCGCACCTGCTTCACGATCTCCTCCTTGGTGGAGGAGAGCCCTTCGATCGGCCCCTGGAACACGGTGATGATGTCCGGCAGGACCATGTTGTAGTTCCCGCCGCGGTCCGTGACCGGCACGCCCTCGTAGAGGCCCAGCAGCGTCTCGCCGTCGTCCAGCGTCGCGTGCCGCAGCTGACGCCGCGTCGGCCAGCGGCGCACCTGGACGTCCACGTTGTGCATGATCGCCAGGAAATCGTCCGGCAGCAGCTCGACGGCGTCGCGCACGAGCTGCTCGAAGTCCGCCTTGCGCACCCGGCGGCCTAGCCGGCCCCGAGCTCTGCGCGCACCGACTTCATCGTGTCCACGTTGCGGGCGTCCGGCCCCGCGCCGTCGTAGCCGGGCACCTCGAGGTAGAACGGCACGTCGCGGAACGCCGGGTGCGCCACGATCGCCTCGAACGCCGCGAGCCCCATCTCGCCCTCGCCGATGTTCTCGTGGCGGTCGAGCGCCCCGCCCAGCGGCGGCTTCGAGTCGTTGCAGTGGACGGCGACCAGGTGCTCGAGGCCGATCTCGCGGTCGAACTCGTCCATGACCTCCGCGACGCCCTTGGGCGTCCGAAGGTCGTACCCCGCCGCGAAGCTGTGCTGCGTGTCGAGGCAGACCTGCACCCGCGGATCGTCGAGCTCGCGGATGAAGGCGCCGAGCTCGGAGAACTTCGAGCCGATGTGGTTGCCCATGCCGGCGCTGTTCTCCAGGATCAACATGGCGTTCTCGGGCGATGCGTCCAGCACCTCGTGGAGCGCGTCCACGACCTGGGCGAACACGCCGTCGAACCCGCGCCCGCCGTGGCTGTTCAGGTGAAAGACCACGCCCATCACGTCGAGGTCGGCCGCGACGTTCAGGTACTTCGTGAGCGACGACTTGCCGCGGGCCACGAGCGCCGGGTCGTCGCTGCCGAGGCTCACGAGATAGATGCCGTGGAAGACGTTGGGCCCGATGTCGTTCTCGTGGGCCTTGCGCTTGAACTCCGCGACCGCCAGCTCGTCGAGCGGCTTGAAGCCCCACCCGCGTGGCGAGGACGGGAAGAGCTGGACGCACTCCGCGCCGATCTCGACCGCGTTGTCGATGGAGGCGTCCACGCCCCCGGCCGACCGCGTATGCGCGCCTATCCGCACCTCGGGCTCCTCCTGATGAGCGATGGGCCGGCGGGCGTTGCGCCGCCCGCTCGGCGACGGCGCTATCTTACAGGCCCTCGATGCGTGTGCAGTGCACGGCGGTTATAGGATGGGGCCCACCATGACCAGCGCAGCGCACGACATCCCGCCCGCCCTCGACGTCGCCCAGGCCGGCGCGGCGTCTGGCGGGCCGCGGCTCTGGCGGGTTGCCTTCGGCGTCGCGAACCGTGGCGGCGGGCCGGTCGAGTTGCTGGCTGCGTGGCTGCCCCACGGGCGCTTCCGCTGCCCGGAGCAGCAGCTGGCGGACCTCGTTCTCGCGCCCGGCGCCACCACGCAGCTCTCGTTCGAGGCCGCCTTCGACGAGCGGCCGGGGACCGAGGTGGAGAATTGCTTCGTGATCCTCCGCGTGCGCTGGCGCGAGCAGGGATGGCGAGTCATGGCGCGCTTGACCGTCACGGCCGGTGACGGCGGCTCGCCGCTCGCCGCGACGCAGCTCGTGACGGCGCACCGCGTCGGGTTCTCGGACTGAGACGCGGGCCCACCGGAGGAAGGGCGCACGCCCCTTCGACAAGCTCAGGGCAGGCTTGCGCCCCTACGGCGGCCGGGGGCCCCGATGCTAGAATCGGCGGGACGCCACCCCCTCCAGGAGACACGCCGTGCGCGAGGACGACCGCACGCTCCTAGGCCGCATCCGAGGCTGATACCTCAACTGAAGCGGTGACTTCGAAGAGACCACGGGCATGGTCTCAAGCACGCTTGGAATGGCGCTCGAAGGGGTCGTCGAGGCGCTCGCGCGCATGGCGCGCGAGTACGCGGACGACGAGGAGTTCAAGACGCTGCGCTCGGCCCTCCCCGACGGCTTTCCGTTTTAGGCGGCGGTGAACAGGGCGGTCGCGGATGCCTCCGGCGGCGACGCCGGGTAGGGCGCACGCCGTGCGCCCCTACGATTGCAGCCCAGTCCTCAGCTCGTCCCCTTTATGGGTGCAGGGCTGTGCCCTGCCCAGTACTCGCGCTTGCCCGTCATCGCCTGCACGTGGCCGTCCCACTCGAGGTTCCATGCGTTCAAGCCCAGCCTGACCGCGTGCCGGACGCGCCTCTGGGTCGCTTCGTCCGTCGCGTGAGCGCGCAGCAGCTCGATCTGGCGTGCGCCGTGGCCCACGTCCTGCTCCGCGTGGATGCGGTAGGTCTCGGCCGCGTGCTCGGAGAAGCCGTAGTGGCCGATCAGCTCCGGGTAGACGAGCGCGGCTGCGCCATCGGGCCCGCCGTGCTGGCTCTCCACGAGCGCCAGCATCGCCACGCCCTCGAGCGCCGAGCGGCGCTGGCAGTGGCCGAGGATCATCTCGATGGCCGCGAGCGTGCCCGGCGTCGCTTCCGCGGTATCGGCCGCCTCGCGGGAGATGCCGCCCTCCTCCAGGAACTGGAACATGATGTCCACGTGGGACTTGGGGCCGGCCAGCTCCTCCATGTAGTTCTCGAGGACGGCCTCGCTCAGGCCGGGTATGCGCTCCTCGGCGGCGTGGGCCGCGATGTAGCCGAAGTACACCGGGTTCTCACGCACGCGCAGGAAGTGCTGGACCTCGCCCAGGATGATCTGCTCGCGCGTCCAGCGGTGCTCGGCGATGCCCTGGAACCAGGGATGCTCGCGCATCGGGAACGTCCGTGCGTACGACCACAGCTCCGCGATAAAATCGTCCACGTTCATCGCGCCCTCCCTAGTGGGCGCATGCTACACCTCTCACTCAGGCGCGGCCGGACGCCGGCCGGGGAGCTCGCCCGTCGATGAAGGCCGTCGTCCTCCACAAGCCAGGAGCGCGTCCAGCCGTCCGCGACGACGACCGCGCCGCGCCGGCCGTCGCGCCGGGACGCGCCGTCGTCCGCGTGGAGGCGGCGGGGTTCTCGCACCACGACGCGCTCGTGATCTCCGGCATGCTGCGCCGCGGCGTGCGTAC
>JACZSI010000013.1 GCA_022574265.1 Chloroflexota bacterium
GTCAGCCGTGGCGAAGGCACCGACGGCCAAGCGGTACGCGGAAGCGCTCTTCGAGCTCGCCCGCGCGCGCCAAGCCGAAGACGCGTGGGCCGAGGCGCTGTCCGGCGCCCGCGACGTACTGTCGGAGCCGACGGCCGTCCTGTACTTCGCCGAGCCGCGCATCAGCCGCGAGCGCAAGCTGGAGGCGGTCGCGTTGCTCGCGGAGGGCTACGACCGGCTCATCGTGAACTTCTTGGGGCTGCTGGTCGGCCGCCAGGCGACATCGCTGCTCCCGGACATCGTCAGCGCCTACGGGGCGCTGCTCAACGAGGCCGCGGGGCGCATCCAGGCATCGGTGGCGACCGCGGCCCCGCTCTCGGACCGCCAGCGCACGCGGCTCACGGCCTGGCTCGCCGCGGCGCTCGACAAGGTCGTGGCGCTGGACGTCCGCACGGCGCCGGAGATCATCGGCGGGATGATCGTTCGGGTGGGGGACCAGGTCATCGACGGGAGCGTGCGGTCGCGCTTGGACGCGCTCCGGCGGCAACTAGCACACGGATCGCTGGCGTAGCGGGAGCGCTCCGGCAGCAGCGGAAGGAGTGGGTATGACGACGCGGGGACAGGACATCGCATCGGTCCTGAAGCGGCAGATAGAGGAGTTCGGTGGCGAGACGGCGCTCACCGAGGTGGGCACGGTCGTGCGCGTCGGCGACGGCATCGCCACGATCCACGGCCTCGGCAAGGTCGGCTTCGGCGAGCTGCTCGCCTTCCCGAGCGGCGTTGCGGGCCTTGCGCTCAACCTCGAGGAGGACAGCGTCGGCGCCGCCATCATGGGCTCGGACGTCCAGGTCAGGGAGGGGGACGAGGTCAGGGCGACCGGCGAGGTCGCGCGCGTGCCCGTCGGCGATGCGCTCATCGGGCGCGTCGTGGACGCGCTCGGCGAGCCGCTGGACGGCAAGGGCCCGGTCAAGACCGACGAGACGCGTCCGATCGAGGTCGTCGCGCCGAACGTCGTGTCTCGCCAGAGCGTCAACACGCCGGTGCAGACGGGCATCAAGTCCATCGACGGCATGATCCCCATCGGCCGCGGACAGCGGGAGCTCATCATCGGCGACCGCATCACCGGCAAGACGGCCGTGGCCATCGACACCATCATCAACCAGAAGGGCCAGGACCTCATCTGCATCTACGTCGCGATCGGCCAGAAGCAGGGCAAGGTGGCTCAGATCCAGGGCGTGCTGGAGGAGCACGGCGCGATGGAGCACACCATCATCGTCGCGGCCGGCGCGTCCGACCCGGCCCCGCTCCAGTACCTCGCGCCGTACGCCGGATGTGCGATGGGCGAGTATTTCATGCTCGACGGCCGCGAGGCGCTCATCGTCTACGACGACTTAACGAAGCACGCCTGGGCCTACCGGCAGATGTCGCTGCTGCTGCGGCGCCCTCCGGGCCGCGAGGCTTATCCGGGCGACGTCTTCTACCTCCACAGCCGCTTGCTGGAGCGGGCGGCGCGCATGGACCAGGAGCACGGCGGCGGCTCGCTGACGGCGCTGCCGATCATCGAGACGCAGGCCGGGGACGTCTCCGCCTACATCCCGACGAACGTGATCTCAATCACGGACGGCCAGATCTATCTGGAGACGGACCTGTTCAATGCCGGCATCCGCCCGGCCGTGAACGCGGGGCTGTCGGTCTCGCGGGTGGGCGGCGCCGCGCAGACGCCCGCCATGCGCAAGGTCGCCGGCCGCATGCGGCTGGAGCTGGCGCAGTTCCGGGCGCTGGAGAGCTTCGCCCAGTTCGGCGCGTCGGACCTGGACGCGGCGACGCGCGCGCAGCTCGACCGCGGCCAGCGGCTGACGGAGCTGATGAAGCAGCCGCAGTACCGCCCGATGAAGCTCGCGCAGCAGGTCTGCTCCATGTACGCCGCGGTCAACGGCCACATGGACGACGTGCCGGTCGAGCGCATCCGGGACTTCGAGGAGCGGCTCATCGGCTACCTCGAAACGTCGAAGCCGGACGTCATACGATCGATCGAAGAGACCAAGGACATCGACGATGCGACGGAGGCATCGCTCAAGGAGGGCATCGCGTCCTTCAAGGCGACGTTCTCCTAGGCAGGGTAGAAGCACGAGATGCCGAGCGTCCGACAACTCCGAAGCCGCATCCGAGGCGTGCGCAGCACCGCGCGCGTCACCCGCGCCATGCAGATGGTCGCGGCGTCCAAGATGCGCCGCGCCCAGGAACAGGCGCTGGGCGCCAGGCCGTACGCGGAGAAGCTGCGAGAAGTCCTGGCGCACGTCGCCGGCGAGGCGACGACCGACTCCCCGCATCCCCTGCTCGAGGTCCGGCCCGTGCGGCACACCCTGGTCCTTGAGGTCACGCCCGACCGCGGTCTGTGCGGAGGGCTCCCGAGCAACCTGAACCGCGCGGTCGCGCGGTTCATGCTCGCGCGTGAGACGCCGACGGCCGTGATAACGATCGGACGCAAGGGCCGCGACTTCATGGCCCGCACCGGAGTGGACCTCAAGGCGTCGTTCGACGGCTTCGGGGACCGCCCCACGCTCGCCGACGTGCTCCCGGTCAGCCGGATGCTTGAGCGAGCGTACACCGAGGGAGAGGCGGACGAAGTCCACATCGCCTTCACCCTCTTCAGGAACACGATGGAGCAGACGCCGGTCGTCAGGCGCCTGCTGCCGGTCGAGCCGCCGGCGCTCCAAGAGGCCGCGGGGTCCTCGGACCATCTGTACGAGCCCAACGCGGCGGGCGTGCTCGCGGCGCTGCTGCCGCGCTACCTCGAGATGCAGGTGTACGACGCGCTGCTGGAAGCGAACGCGAGCGAGCAGTCGTCGCGCATGGTGGCGATGCGCAAAGCCACGGAGGCGGCCGACGACATGATCGAGAGCCTCACGCTGGATATGAACAAGGCACGTCAGAACGCGATCACCGCGGAGCTGCTCGACATCGTCGGCGGCGTCGCGGCCCTGGAAGGCTGAAGACCCAAGACGGCAGGAGCAAGAGCATGGCGGACGGCGGCGAAGGGAAAATCGTACAGGTCATCGGCACGGTGGTGGACGTCGAGTTCCCGCCCGGCAAGCTGCCGGCGATCTTCGATGCGCTGGAGCTTGAGCTCGCTGGCCAGCGGCTGGTGCTCGAGGTCGAGCAGCAGGTCGGCAACAGCTGGGTCCGTTGCCTGGCGCTCGGCCCCACCGAGGGGCTGGCGCGCGGAGCGTCGGTGCGCTCGACCGGCCAGCCGATCATGGTCCCGGTCGGCGAGGCCAGCCTCGGCCGGCTGTTCAACGTCGTCGGCGAGCCGCTGGACGGCCTGGGCCCGGTGGACGCGAAGGTGCACTGGCCGATCCACCGCTCACCGCCCCCGTACGACGAGCAGAGCTCGACGACCGATGTGCTCGAAACGGGCGTGAAGGCGATCGACCTCATCGCGCCGTTCACGCGCGGCGGCAAGATCGGCGCCTACGGCGGGGCCGGCGTGGGCAAGACCGTCATCATCATGGAGCTGATCCGGAACATCGCCAACGAGCACAAGGGGTATTCGGTCTTCGCCGGCGTGGGCGAGCGCTCCCGCGAGGGCAACGACCTGTGGCATGAGATGCAGGACTCAGGCGTGCTCTCAAGCACGGCGCTGGTGTTTGGCCAGATGAACGAGTCGCCGGGCGTCCGTCTGCGGGTCGGGATGACCGGCCTCACCATGGCCGAATACTTCCGCGACGAGATGAACCAGGACGTGCTCCTGTTCATCGACAACATCTACCGCTACATCCTCGCGGGCATGGAGGTCTCGGCGCTGCTGGGGCGCATGCCCTCAGCCGTTGGCTACCAGCCGACCCTGAGCACCGAGATGGGCGCCCTGCAAGAGCGGATCACGTCCACCAAGAAGGGCTCCATCACGTCGTTCCAGGCCATCTACGTGCCCGCCGACGACTACACGGACCCCGGCGTCGCGACGACGTTCGGCCACCTGGACGCGGTCGTGGCGCTGGAGCGGTCGATCGCGGCGCGCGGCATCTTCCCGGCCGTCGACCCCCTGGCCTCGTCCTCGCGCATCCTCGACCCGCTGATCGTGGGCCAGGACCACTACGATGCCGCACGCGGCGTGCAGGCGGTGCTCCAGCAGTACAAGGACCTCCAGGACATCATCGCGATCCTGGGGATGGATGAGCTGACCGAGGAGCAGCAGGTGACGGTGCGCCGCGCCCAGCGGATCGAGAACTTCCTCTCGCAGCCTTTCTTCGTGGCGCAGCAGTTCACCGGGCGCGAGGGCCGCTACGTGCCCATCACCGAGACCGTGCGCGGCTTCAACGAGATCTTGGAGGGCAAGCACGACGATATCTCCGTGCAGGACTTCTACATGGCCGGCGGCATCGACGAGGTCGTGGAGCGCTCCAAGGCGAGCGCGGAGGCGGCGAAGTAGCCGTGCCGATGCGTCTCGAGATACTGACGGCGGAAGGCGTGCTGTTCGACGGCGACGTCGACTCGGTCGTCGCGCCCGGCAGCGAGGGCGAGCTCGGCATCCTGCCGCACCACGCGGCGCTGATGACGATGCTCCAGCCCGGCGAGCTCCGCTACCGCACGGCCGGCGGCGAGAGCTACCTCGCGGTCCACGGCGGGTTCATGGAGGTCACCGGCGGCCACGTGGTGGTCCTCGCGGACGCAGCCGAGCACGTGGAGGCGATCGACGTGGACCGCGCCGAGGAGGCGGTCCGCCTGGCGCAGGAGCGGATCGCGGCGCGGCCGGCGGACATGGACATCGAGCGTGCGCTCCGCTCGCTGCGCCGGGCGCAGGTGCGCGTGCGGGTCACGCGCCGCCGCCAGCGGCCGGCGACGGGACCGCCGGGGGCGTAGCCGGGGGGTCCCTGGTTCTTCCCCCTCTCCCTGGACAGGGAGAGGGCGGGGGTGAGGGGGAGCCAGCCCTCCCTAGCGCGCCGCGCTCAGGTAGTAGGTCATCGACTGGAGCGCGACAACCGGGTCGACGTTGCGGATGCGTACGTCGGCCGGCGCGAGGGTCGACTTCGGCGCGTAGTTGAGGACCGCCTTGATGCCCGCGTCGACCAGCCGGTCGATCACGTCCTGCGCAGCCGCGGCTGGGACGGCCACGACCGCGATCTGCACGCCCTCCGCGGCGGCGACCTTCTTGAACGTGCTGAAGTCGTGGATCATGAGCCCGCCGGCCCGCTGGCCGACGACCTGCTTGTCCGAGTCGAAGGCGCAGACGATGCGGAAGCCCTCGGGCTCGAAGCCGGGATAGCTGATGATGGCGCGGCCGAGCCGCCCGATGCCCACGACGGCGACGTTCCACGTTTGATCGAGCCCCAGGATGCTCCGCAGCTGCACGATCAGGTGCGGGATGGTGTAGCCGCGTCCCTGCTTGCCGAAGCGGCCGAAGTAGCTCAGGTCTTTGCGGATCTGCGCGGGCGTCACCTGGAGCAGCTCGCCCAGCTGCTGCGAGCTGATGACCTCGATCCCGCTCTCCTTGAGGTGCGCCAGCGCCCGCAGGTACTGGGGCAGCCGCTCGACGACGACTTCGGGGACGCTCGTTTGGGTGGCCATGGCCCTCTTCGCGGTCATTCTCACGAGTTTGTGAAGCGCTTGTGAAACGATAGTACCGAGCGTCACAATCGCCGTCAATCGAGATGACGGACGGCGATGAGCGGGCCGCGGCAGCCGTGCTACGATGGCCGGCCATCCGTCGGCCTCGAGGCTCGCTTTGCACATCGGCGCGGCCCGGCTCACCTTCCACCTGCACGGCAACGACTCGCTCAAGGGCAAGCGGCAGGTCTCCCGCTCGCTCATCGCCAAGCTGCGGCAGCGCTTCAACATGGCCGCGGCCGAGGTCGACGGCATGGACCGCCACCAGACGCTGGTCATCGGCATCACCTGCGTGAGCAACAGCCCAGGGCACGCGGACGAGATGATTGACGCCGCGCTGCACTTCGTGGAGGGGCACCGCATCGGCGCCGAGCTCGTGGACGTCGAGCGCTCGGTGATCGACGGAGTTTAGGTGCAGGCACGCAGCCGTCCGCGCGGGCGCCCTGCTAGAATCCGGTATCGGGAGGCGGGTACCGGCGGATAACGGAGCGCTCCGTGGAAGAAACGAGGCTGGGGACCGGGGTTTCATCGTCGGGTCTCGTGAGCAGTCCCACGGCGGGGGCCGCCTACGTCTACTCCGACGCCCTCTCGACCCACGTGCTGCGGGGCGACCACCCCATGCGGCCGGTGCGGCTCGCTCAGACCGCCGCCCTGCTCCGAGCGTACGGTGCTTTCGACGGTCCCCACGGGCGGCTCGTCGAGCCGCGCCCCGCCACGCGCGAGGAGCTCCAGACCTTCCACACGGCCACCTACGTTGACGCCGTCGAGCTGCTCAGTGCGGGCAAGAGCACGGACGGCGCTCGCTTCGGCTTCTCGTCGGGCGGCGACAACCCGATCTACGAGGGCATGTACGAGGCAGCGCTGCTCTCGACGGGGGCGTCGGTGCAGGCCGCCGAGCTCGTCGCCGACGGCACGGTGGCCGCGGCGTTCAGCCCGGCGGGCGGGCTGCACCACGCCATGGCGGCCTCCGCGTCGGGCTTCTGCATCTTCAACGACCCCGTCGTCGCGATCAACGCGCTCCGCAAGCGCGGGCTCCGTGTGGCGTACGTCGACATCGACGTCCACCACGGCGACGGCGTGCAGGCGGCGTTCTACGGCGATGCCGACGTCCTCACGATCTCGCTGCACGAGAGCGGCCGCTGGCTCTTCCCAGGCACCGGCCACGCCCGCGAGACGGGCGAGGGCGCCGGCGTTGGCTACTGCGTGAACCTGCCGCTGTTCCCCTACACCGACGACGAGGTGTTCCTGGAGGCGTTCGACGCGGTGGTGCCGCCGCTCATCAAGGCGTTCGCGCCGGACGTGCTCGCGACGCAGCTCGGCGTCGACACGCACGTGAGCGACCCGCTCGCGCACCTGGGGCTGACGACGAACGGCTACGTCGCGGCGGTCGAGCGCTTCGCCGCTCTCGGCTACCCCTGGCTCGCCTTCGGCGGCGGTGGGTACGACCTCGACGCGGTCGCGCGCAGCTGGACGCTGGCCTACGGCGTCATGTGCGGCCAGGCGTGGCCCGACGAGCTGCCGGAGGGCGCGGCGGAGTTCCTGACGAGCCCGGCGTTGCGGGACGCGCCGCGGGAGGTCGACGAGGCCGTTCAGGCGCGCGCGCGGCGGTTCACGCAAGACCAGGTGGACGAGCTACGCCGCACCGTGTTCCCGCTCCACGGGATCGGCTAGACGAGCCTGGGCATGAAGACCGGCGACACGATCGACAAGCCGTGGGGCTGGGAGCGCATCCTGGACCTGAACGAGCGTTACTGCGTGAAGCACCTGTTCGTGAAGAACGGCCACCGCCTGAGCCTGCAATACCACGAGCGCAAGCGCGAGACGATGGTCCTCGTCTCCGGCGGCGCCGAGCTGTCGCGGGGTGCATCCGCCGACGCGATGCAGGCCGTCGACATGGCCGTCGGCGAGCCGTACGTCATCGAGCCGGGTACGGTGCACCGCCTGCGCGGCACGGCGGCCGAGGGCGGTCTCGTGCTGGAGGTCAGCTCACCGGAGGTCGACGACCTCGTGCGGCTCGAGGACGACTACGGGCGCTAGCGGGCTGGGTGCCGGGTAACCTCGGCGGTCCTCGCTAAGGCACCCTGGCGCCGGGACCGCGCTTGGGCGCACTCAGAACGACGAAGGTCTCGGTCTGGCGTACGCCACCCATCATCCCCACCTTGTGGTGGATGAAGTCGGAGAGCGCCTTGGCGTCGGTCACGTTGACCCATACGAGCACGTCGTAGCGGCCGGTGGTGACGGCCACGTGCTCCGTCTCGGAGAGCGCCGCGAGCTCGGAGGCCACCGTCGTGGTGCGCGTGGGATCGGTGCGCAGCCCGATGACGGCTGAGAGATGGAACCCCAGCTGCTCCGGCTCCGCGATGGCGACGACGCGGATCGTGCGGTCGTGGATCAGCTTGTTGAGGCGCCGGCGGACGGTACCTTCGCTCACTTTGAGCGCCCTCGATATACGGGCGTTCGGCGCCCGCCCATCCTTCTGGAGGATCTCGATGATGGTCCGGTCGAGGTCATCCATGGGAGCCCCTGCTACACGTCACGGTACTCTCCCTCCACCGTGTCGTCGTCATCCCCGTCGCTGCCGCCCTCGGATGGCGCGTCGGCCGTCTCTTCCGGGCTGGCGTCCGCCGCCGCTTCGGCGTCCGTGGCCTGCTGGGCGGCGTAGACAGCCTCGCCGATCTTGGTGAGCGCCTGCGTCAGGGCTTCGGCCGCGGCACGGATCGTGGCTGCGTCCTCGCTGGTGAGCTGCGAGCGCACGTCGGCGATCTTCTCCTCGATCTCCTTCTTGAGGTCCTCGGAGACGTGCTCGGCGTGCTCGGTGAGCATCTTCTCCGCTCCGTAGGCGGTGTTATCGGCCTGGTTGCGGGTCTCGATGAGCTCCCGGCGCTGAGCGTCCTCCTCGGCGTGGGTCTCGGCCTCCTTGACGAGGTCCTCGACCTCCTGGTTGGAGAGCCCGGAGCTGGCGGTGATGGTGATGCGCTGCTCCTTGCTGGTGGCCTTGTCCTTGGCCGACACGTTCAGGATGCCGTTGGCGTCGATGTCGAAGGTGACGTCGATCTGCGGGGTGCCGCGCGGGGAGGGCGGGAGGCCGTCGAGGTTGAAGCGGCCGATGGTCTTGTTCTCGGCCGACATCGTGCGCTCGCCCTGGAGCACGTGGATCTCGACGCTCGGCTGGGCGTCCGAGGCGGTCGTGAAGGTCTCCGTGTAGGACGTCGGGATCGTCGTGTTGCGCTTGATGAGCGGCGTGGCGACGGCCCCCAGCGTCTCGATGCCGAGCGTGAGCGGCGTGACGTCCAGCAGCAGTATGTCCGTCACCTCGCCCTGGAGGACGCCGGCCTGGATGGCCGCGCCGACGGCCACGACCTCGTCGGGGTTGACGCCCTTGTGGGGCTCCTTGCCGAAGAGCTCCTTGACCTTTTCGATGACGGCCGGCATGCGCGTCATCCCGCCGACCATGACGACCTCGGCGATGTCGCTCTGGGCCATGCCGGCGTCGGTGAGCGCCTGCTTGCACGGCGCGACGGTGCGCTCGATCAGGTCGGACGTGAGCTGCTCGAGCTTCGCGCGCGTCAGCGTCATCGTGAGGTGCTTGGGCCCCGACGCGTCCGCGGTCACGAAGGGGAGGTTGATCTCCGACTGCGCGACCCCGGAGAGCTCGATCTTCGCCCGCTCGGCGGCCTCCTTGAGGCGCTGGAGGGCCATGCGGTCCTGGCGCAGGTCGATGCCCTGGTCGCGCTTGAACTCGTCGGCCATCCACTCCATCACGCGCTGGTCGAAGTCGTCGCCGCCGAGGTGCGAGTCGCCGTTGGTGGCCTTCACCTCGAAGACGCCGTCGCCGATGTGCAGGATGGAGACGTCGAAGGTGCCGCCGCCCAGGTCGTAGACCGCGATCACCTGGTCCAGCTTCTTGTCCAGGCCATAGGCGAGGGAGGCCGCCGTGGGCTCGTTGATGATCCGCAGCACCTCGAGCCCGGCGATCGTGCCGGCGTCCTTGGTGGCCTGGCGCTGGCTGTCGTTGAAGTAGGCGGGGACGGTGATGACGGCCTGCGTGATCGTCTCGCCCAGCTTGGCCTCGGCGTCCGCCTTGAGCTTCTGGAGCACGATGGCGGAGATCTCCGGGGGGGAGTAGTCCCGGTCGCCCATCGTGACGGTCACGTCTCCGGTGGAGTTGGCCTTGACGGCGTACCCGAGCGTCTTCATCTCCTCCTGGACCTCGGTGAACTTGCGTCCGATGAGCCGCTTGACCGAGTAGACGGTGTTCTCGGGGTTGGTGACCGCTTGGCGCTTGGCCACCATGCCCACGTACCGCTCGCCGGTCTTGGGGTTCACGGCCACGGTCGAGGGCGTCGTGCGGCCGCCCTCGCTGTTCTCGAGCACGACCGGCTCGCCGGCCTCCATCACGGCCATGGCCGAATTCGTCGTTCCTAGGTCGATGCCGATAACCTTCGCCATTGCTCTCCTCCGGCCGATGCCCCCTGCGCGTTCGCGCGAGAGCACACGGTTTCATGGTACCCGTTAGCCGTCCTCGGCTGCTGGCTCCGCCTCGCGGGCCACGACGACCTGGGCCGCGCGCAGCACCCGCTCCCCGCTGCGGTACCCCACGCGGACCGTCGAGACGACCGCCCCCGGGGGCTGCGCGGCCGTGGGCTCGTAGTAAACGGCCTCGTGCTGAGCCGGGTCGAAGACCTCCCCCGGCGCAGGCTCGAAGGCGTCTGCGCCTTCCGCCTCGACGAGCGTGCGCATGTTCGCTAGGATCAGCGACACGCCCTCTGCCCAAGACGCCGGTGCGTCCTCCGGCAGCGCCTCGACGGCCCGCTGGAGGTCGTCGATCAGCGGGAACATCCGCACGAGCACGTTGCCCGTGGCGGAGCGGGCAATGAGCGTGCGCTCCCCGTCCACGCGCCGCTTGTAGTTGACGAAATCCGCCTGCGTGCGCTGGGCGATCGCCTTGAGCTCGTCGCGCTCCCGCTCGATATCCGAGCGCTGGTCCTCGGCGGGCTGCTCGCTCCCGATAGTCTCGCTGGGAGCCTCGATGGCGCTCGCTGGCTGAGGCTCGGTCTCGTCGGGCCCCATCAGGCTCGTCGTCCCTGGAACAGCTCGAGGATATCGTTCATCGCGCGGTCGAAGGCGCGAGGGGGCGTGGACTGCGCCCGGTCCATGTCGCTGCGGGCGACGGAGAGCCGGTCGAAGACGGCCATCGCCATCTCGACGCCGGCCAGGTTCAGCCGGAGCTCGTCCACCAGGTGCTTGATCATGCGGAGCTTGGCGATGTCGCGCTCGGAGTAGAGCCGGAGCATGCCGTCGGTGCGCGATGGGCGGAGCAGCCCGACGCGCTCGTACTTGCGCAGCGTCTGCGGGTGCATCTGGAGCATGCGCGACGCGACGCTGATGATGTAGAGGCCGTCGCCGGCTTCTTGGGCCGTCTCGGTGGGAGGCGCGGCCCGCTCGGCAGCCCGCGGCTGGCGCGCTCGCTGGGCGCGCCGCTGCCGGGTCGTCACGATGGCTTCGAAAAGCGACTGGACGGTCCGGGCGCGGGCGGCTTGGTCGTCGGGTCGCGTGGCCATGACGTTGCTCCGCTTCTCCCTTGAGCCAACCAGGGCGACGCACCCCGCTTGCATGCCGGCGCATCATCGCCTATCATACCGAGTTGATACGGGCCGTGTCAATGCGCGTAACACGGATGGAATGGGGGGTAGCCCCCCACTGACATTGGGTGAGCGCCCTGACACCCTCCTGCCTTGCGACGTCATCTAATAGGGGAGCGCGTACACAGAGCCGATAGCGGCTCAAGCGCGTAGTTCCCGGTGAGGTAGGTTGAAGGGTCAGTGGGAGAGAGGTGAAGGAGATGATGCTGCTGAGAGCTTGCCCCCGTTGCGGTGGTGACCTGCACGTCACAGAGGACGTGTATGGGTCCTTCAACCAGTGCATGCAGTGCGGTCATATCCAAGACCTGCCTGATGTGCGCGTGACGGCGAGCGTCAAGCGAGTGACGGCGAAGGCGAAGGACAACGTAGCGGCGTAGGCCGAGACCGAACGAGTGCGTGAGAAGCGCCCCGCCGGCCGGCGGGGCGCTTCTTCGTTTCGTCGAGCTCCGGGGTGGGACACCCCCCTTGGTGGGGCTTTGCCAAAAAACCTCGGCCCCCGCTATCGTGGCGCCGGTGCCATGCGGCCGTTTCGACCATCCCCCCGTCCCCCTTCCTCGCTAAGACTTATATATTAGAAAGCCCAGTGGAAGGGCCAGCGGGTGGGCATGCCATTGTCGGGAGTTGGCAGCAGGGGAGCGAACTAGCTGGGTCGGTTGGGTCCTTGGACCAGCGGTAGCGGTCACATCAGCTACTGGTGTCCGAACTAGCTGTAGCTACTTCCTTTGTGGTCTGGGCCGGTGGAAAAAGCGCAGCCGCGATCCCTTGGCTGGAACGCTCCTCAGCTCATACAAGGAACCCGCGAAAGTTCCGTGGGCGAGTCGCTTCTTGTTTGCAGCGAAGCACCGCGACCCAAACCGGATGATGCCAGGAAAACTAGCGGCGACCACTCGTCGGGCAGGCGGCCATGCGATGCCCTGTTGACAACTGCCCTCATCATCGCAGAGCACGGCCGTGCCTATGACGTAACGATCACTGGTAAGAGTTGGTCGATAGCCTGGTCACCCAGGAGGACAGCCATGAAACGGTTCTTGTTGTTTGGCGTAGGTTTGGCCTTCACCATGGTAGTGGCGGTGGCCTGTGCGGGCGATGAGGAAGTGAGTGAAGGCAAGTACGCGGCCGGAACGGAGCTCAAGATCGTCCAGTGGAGCCACTTTGTCCCCCAGTACGACAAGTGGTTCGACCCCTTCGCGGAGGCCTGGGGGGATGCCAACGGCGTCAAGGTAACCGTGGACCATGTCGGCATCCCCGACCTTTCCCCCGCCTTGTCGGCTGCCATCGACGCCGGCACGGGCCCTAGCCTCGTCGAGTTCCTCTTTTCGCCGGCAGCCTTCATAGAGGGCCTGCACGACTTGAAGGATGTCAACGAGGAGGCACAGAGGCGCTTCGGGGCCCAGAGTGAAACCTGCACGAAGAGCTCGTATCTCCCTGCGAAAGACCAGTGGTACGGCTTCTGTCACGGGTGGGTCCCCGACCCGGGCGACTACAACGTGGCGCTCTGGTCACAGGTCGGCTTCCCCAACGGCCCATCCACCTGGGCTGATCTGCTCGAAGGCGGGAAGAAGATCAAGGACCAGCTGAACGTGCCCGTGGGCATCGGTCTGTCTCCTGAGCTGGACTCGAGAATGGCCGCTCGGGCGATCATCTGGTCCTATGGGGGGTCCATCCAAGACGAGAATGAGAACGTGGTTCTCAACTCCCCAGAGACTATCGCGGCCGTTAAACACATGGCCCAGCTATTCAAAGACACCATGACCAACGAGGTCTTCGCCTGGGTCCCGGCTTCCAACAACCAGGGGTTGATCGCCGGGGAACTCTCCTACATCCTCAACTCCATCTCCGCGTACCGCACCCTTCAGAAGATCGATCCGGCAGCGGCAGATGACATCCTCTTCGTGCCGGCGCTGAAGGGCCCTGGCGGAGCCCAGCGCGCCGCTGCACACGTCTGGCAAATCTACGTTATTCCGGAATACGTCGAGGGAGACGAGCTAGAGGCGGCCAAGGACTTCCTCCTGCACCACACCGCCAACTACAACCAGGCAGTGTTCAACAGCGAACTGTACAACTTCCCCGCCTTCAAGAGCACTGTCCCCCAACTGTTCGATGAGGGGGGCTGGCTCGACAAGGACCCGTTCGGTTCCCGGCCGAACGATAAACTGAAGGTGCTGCGGACCACGGAGGACTGGGTCGCTTGGCTGGGGTTCCCCGGCCCAGCCAACCCGGCGATCGGCGAGGTGTTCAGCACGAATATCCTGCAGACCATGATGGCCCAGGTTGCCAAGGGCGAGAAGACTGCCGAGGAGGCGGTCGCCGAAGCAGAGACCCAGATCAATGCCGTCTTTGAGAAGTGGCGCGGCCTGGGCCTCGTGGGCGGAGGGTAGAACGCCCCGTCCATCTCGTAGATCTGTTTGGACTGGAGGCCCACCAACGCAATGCTGGCGGGCCTCCGGTGCTGAGTGAGCCATGGCTGTCGTAGAAACAAGAGACATCAAGAAATACTTCGGCGAGGTCAGGGCGGTCGACGGCGTTGACCTCTCCACCCACGACGGAGAGTTCCTCGTGCTTCTGGGGCCTTCCGGATGCGGGAAAACGACCCTGCTGCGCATCATCGCCGGGCTGGAGCAGCCGACCGCTGGGGAGGTGCTGCTCGGCGGCGAAGTGGTGAACGGATTGCCTCCCCGGGCGAGAAAGATCGCCATGGTGTTCCAGAGCTATGCCCTCTACCCCCACATGTCGGTGTTCGATAACATCGCGTTCCCTCTGAAAGCACATGGTGTGTCGAAGGAGGCCAGGAAAACGAAGGTTGGGTGGGCAACCTCCATCTTGGGCATCGAGAAGCTGCTCGAGCGCAAGCCCCGCGAGCTTTCGGGCGGAGAAAAGCAGCGGGTGGCGCTGGCCAGAGCCCTGGTAAGAGAGCCATCGGTGTTCTTGCTGGACGAGCCTCTCTCCAACCTTGATGCTCAGCTGAGGGCCTCAGCCCGAGATGAGCTGCAACAGCTGCAACGACGCACGGGAATAACCACGATCTACGTGACCCATGACCAGGTCGAAGCGATGGGCATGGGGGACCGGATCGCCGTGATGTACCAGGGCAAGATCAGACAACTGGGGACACCCCAGGAGGTCTATGACGAACCCGCCGATACCTTCGTCGCTACCTTCCTGGGTTCGCCGCCCATGAACCTGATAGAGAGGGAGGACAGGCTGGTCGGCTTCCGTCCCGAGCGCTTTCTCCCCACGGAGGCCATCGAGCTTCATGCCGATCTGGTCAGCTTTTCCTTCGCGGTAACGCGGGTGGAATACTTGGGAGCTGACCGGCTGGTGTACGGGGCCGTAGGCGATGTCTCTGGAGACACCAAAGCAGTGTCGAGGCTCCCATCCACGGTGACGGTCCCCATTCAGCCAGGGGACAGCTATGACTTCGCCGTCCAGACAGCAGACTTGAAGTTCTTTGACAAGGTCACGGGGTTGCGGACAGGGCCTAGGCCCTTCTGAGGAAGGAGCGAAGCCATCACGGGAAGAGCTGGAACGTACCTGAGCCGGGGAAGGACCTGGCTTCATTCTCTCGCAGACAGGGAGGGAGTGCTGGGCCCGCTCATGTTGCTGCCGGCAACCGTGTATATCCTGGCCCTGGTAGGGCTTCCTTTCCTCATCGCCATCGTCTATAGCGTCACCGACGTCACCGTGGGAGACACGAGCCTTGACTTCGTGGGGCTGGACAATTTCAGGCGCATCATCAAGACGCCCCAATTTCAGCGGGCTCTCAGCAATACCCTCTTCTTCGCGATAGTCTCGCAAGTGCTCATCGTCGTGCTGGCGACTGCGCTCGCTGAGCTCCTGTCCCGCGACTTTCGGGGCAAGAGGGTGGTGTGGTTCCTGATCATCCTGCCCTGGGCAACGCCGATCGCCCTGGGGACAGTCGCGTGGCTGTGGCTGCTCGATTCACAATTCAGTCCCATTGACTGGGTGCTGCGATCCGTAAACCTTCTGGGTCCCGGCACCTTGCTTGGGCCCGAAGACCACATGGTTTTCTTGGGCCGGGAGGGGCTGGCCATGGCGTCGGTCATCATGGTGCACGTTTGGCGGCTGCTTCCCTTGGCGGCGGTGATCGTCCTGGCCGGACTTACGACCATCCCCCGGGATATTCTCGACCAGGCCGAGGTGGATGGAGCTGGCTTCTGGCGGATCCTCTTCCGGATCAAGATCCCCTTGATCTTTCCTATCATAAGCATCGCCATCTTGTTTGGTCTCATTCTTACGTTTGGGGATATGGCCGTGGTCTTCGTGCTGACGCGCGGCGGTCCCATCTACTACACCCAGGTCCTGCCTACGTGGGCGTACTTTGTAGGGATCGAAGGCGGCTCATTGGCCGAGGGTGCAGCCATTGCTCTCTTCCTCTTTCCCTTGCTGCTGGCCGTGGCGATCCTGGTTCTCAGGTCTTCCAGACGGATGGAGATCTCGTGAGAACGGTGTCGTTCAAGCGGCCGGCGAAGCGAGCTGGCCTTTATGGGGTGGCGGCCTTCTTCTCTTTCTTTGCGGCTGCTCCGATCTTGTGGATGATCATCACGGCTTTCAAAGGAGATTGGGACCTCTATCGGTCACGTGGAAGCCCCTTCCTGTTCAATAAATATCCGACCGTGGGAAACGAGCCCAGCCCAGTGGTCGACTCGCCGACGCTTGAAAATCTACGATTGCTTTTCTTTGAGACGAACTTCACCACATTTCTTTGGAACTCCTTGGCCGTCGGAGTGCTGGTGGTGGTCATCACGCTCATCATCTCCATCCCAGCGGCCTATAGCCTCGCCCGACTAACCGGGCGTTGGGGGGAGCGGTCGGGCATCACCATATTCCTCGTCTATCTGATCCCGCCGACCCTCCTATTTATCCCCCTTTTCCGGATAGTGGTCTACCTGGGTTTGAATGACACGCTCTGGTCCATGGTTGTGGTCTACCCCACCCTTACCATCCCATTCTGTACGTGGCTGCTGTCGGGCTTCTTCAAATCGATCCCGAAGGATCTGGAGGAGGCGGCGATGGTGGATGGGTACAGCCGCCTCATGGCCTTTTTGAAGGTCGTGATGCCGTTGTCCCTTCCGGGAGTCATCGCGGTGGTGGTCTTCACCTTCTCATTGACGCTGCATGAGTTCATCTATGCCCTGACCTTCGTCTCCTCCTCGGCCCACCGCACGGTTAGCGTGGGAGTGCCTACAGAGCTTATCCGTGGGGATGTCTTCTTCTGGCAGTCGCTGGTGGCGGCAGCCGCGATCGTGGCCATCCCAGTGGCTATCGTATACAGCTTCCTCCTGGATAGGCTCGTCGCCGGATTCACCATGGGAGCTGTCAAGGGATGAGGCTCATCGAATTGCCAAGTTGGTCTCGCAGGCGGGTGAAGCCGATGTCCTGAGTGCAGGATTGGCTACCATACCCGCCATGGAAGAGAGCTCGAACTAGCTAATGCTAGACCGGGACTCCCTATCCCGACCAAGACTCCTACATCACAGCGCCGCGGACAGGTCCCCCCAGCTTGCGACTCGATGCACGCGCACCGCGATCACGACAGCGTCATCCGGGAGCATCGACTCGTACTGCACGTAGCGCTGGCGCAGGAGGCGAAGGGCATCGGCATGCTCCTGGCCCTCGACGATGAGCTTGGCAGGCCCGTCTAACCGCACCCACCCCAGCGTGGTCCAGTCCTCGTCGTAACGATCGACCAACACGCTCACCTCCGCGTTCTCCGCGATGTTTCGGACACGCTTCAGTCGCAGCGGGGCGACGCGCTTGGGTTTCGCATCGAGGGCGATGTAGACCGACGCCCCCTCCACCACGTAGCAGATCGGCACGATATGGGGGACGCCTGCTTTGTCGGCGGTGGCCAGGCGGGCGACCCGCTGGTGGTTCAGGAACGTCAACTGCGTCGGCGTGAGCACTTGGGCGGTCCCTCCAATCGTAATAGGCATCGGAGCCTACAGCTTCGGCAGGAGTCTAGGTGGATAAGACGCTCAGACGCCAGGGCCGAGGTCCGCGCGCGCACGCGACCGGGTCGGGAATGCCACGACGACTAGCCTTAGCTAGTTCTGGCGGTCCAGAGGGGCTCCGCTTTCTCCAGCGACGGCTGCATCTTCATCTCCCGGAACTCGGCGATGGCGAACTCCAGGTGCTCGATCGCCTCGGTGCGCTCATCCTCTCGCAATGGCCCTTTACGCCTAACGAAAATTTCGTTAGGCTGACGAAGATGGAAACCGAAGCTGGCAATCCGGCGCAACGCATTATCCGCCGCTTCAGCGGCCAGAGTGCGCTCGCTGCCTTGCTCGGCAAACGCCAGAGCACCATCGAGCACTGGGCCGCCACGGGACGAATACCGGCGCAGTGGCAGCAACCCCTCATGTCGCTCGCCAGAGAACGAGGTGTCATCTTGCAGGCATCCGACTTCGTAGACGCACAACGCCCGGAAATCGCTCCCGCCACCGGCAGACTCGGCATTATGCTCGTCGGCCTCGGCGCTGTCGCCTCGACGGTCATCGCCGGCGTCGAGCACGCGCGACGCGGCACGGCACGTCGGGCCGGTTCGCTGACCCAGTCCGGGACGATCCGCCTCGGCAAACGCACCGAGAACCGCACGCCGCTGATCAAGGATTTCGTGCCCCTGGCCGACCTTAACGACATCGTCTTCGGCGCCTGGGACCCGCTCCCCGACAACGCCTACGAGGCGGCGATCAAGTGCGGCGTCCTCGACCGCCACGAACACATCGAGCCCATTGCCGACTACCTGAAGAGCATCAAACCGCGCAACGCCGTGTTCGACAACTACTACGTCAAGCGCCTGGACGGCCCCAACGTGAAGCGCGCGCTCACGAAGATGGACCTCGTCGAGACCGTCCGTGAGGACATCCGCGACTTCAAAGCCTCGAACAACTGCGACCGCCTCGTCATGGTCTGGGCCGCTTCAACCGAGATCTTCATGGAGGAAGGTGCTGCCCACCTCAACCTCGAGGACTTCGACGCGGCGTTGGAGTCGAACGACCTCTCGATCCCGCCGTCGATGATCTACGCCTACGCTGCGCTCCTCGAAGGGGTGCCCTTCGCTAACGGCGCGCCGAACCTGACGGTCGATGTGCCCGTCATGATGAAGCTGGCGAACGACCTCAACGTGCCGATCTGCGGCAAGGACTTCAAGACCGGCCAGACGCTGATGAAGACGGTCATCGCGCCGATGCTCAAGGCGCGCATGCTCGGCGTCAATGGCTGGTACTCGACGAACATCCTCGGCAACCGCGACGGCGAAGTACTGGACGACCCGGAGAGCTTCAAGACGAAGGAAGAATCGAAGCTGGGCGTGCTGCAGTACGTCCTGCAGCCGGACCTCTACCCCGAGCTTTACGGCGACATCTTCCACAAGGTGAGCATCAACTACTACCCGCCCCGTAGGGACAACAAAGAAGGCTGGGACAACATCGACATCTTCGGTTGGCTCGGCTATCCGATGCAGATCAAGATCGACTTCCTCTGCCGCGACTCAATCCTCGCCGCGCCGCTCGTGCTCGACCTGGCGCTCTTCCTCGACCTCGCTCAGCGGGCCGGCATGAAGGGCATCCAGGAGTGGCTCTCCTTCTACTTCAAGAGCCCGCAGCACGCACCCTCCGTCTACCCGGAGCACGACCTCTTCATCCAGCAGACGAAGCTCAATAACACCCTGCGCTGGCTAATGGGCGAAGAACAGATCACGCACCTGGGCGCGGAGTACTCCGAACAGGTGCCGGCAGAGGCCTAGAAGCCACCCACGCCTTATACTCTCCCCAGAGATACAGGCGTGCTGAGATACCTCGTCTTCTGGTTCGTTTTTCGTGTGCTGGGGCGGTTGCCGCTCCCGCTGCTTTACGGCATCGCGGAAATAGTCGGTCGCCTCGGCTACGCACTGGCGCCG
>JACZSI010000014.1 GCA_022574265.1 Chloroflexota bacterium
CCGAGACGGGCTGGGCCGTGAGTCCCGTCATGGTGCGTCCGCCGACGCGAGCTCGACCAGCTCCGCCTCGCCGATCGTGGCGACGCCGAGCCGCTCCGCGTCGTCGCGCTTCGTCCCTGGGTCGACGCCCGCCACGACGTAGTCGGTCTTCTTGCTGACGCCGCTGCTCACTGCTCCGCCGCGCTCCTTGATGTACGCCTCGACCTGCGAGCGCGTGAAGGTCTCCAGCCGGCCGGTGACGACGAAGCGCAGCCCGTCGAAGGGCTGCGGCGTGGCCGCCGTCGGCGTCTCGTCCGACTCGAGCCGCACGCCGGCCGCTCCGAGCTCCGCCACGATGCGCGCGTTCCCCTCGTTCTCGAAGTGGGCAACGATCGCGCGGGCGACGATCGGCCCGATGCCGTCGATGGATTCGAGGTCCTCCTGGGCCGCGGCGGCGAGCCGGGGCACGCCGCCGAAGCGCTTCGCCAGCAGAACGGCGGTCTCGCCGCCGACGTGCAGGATACCGAGGCCCGCGATGATGGCGGCCAGCGGGCGTTGCTTGCTCGCCTCGATGGCGGCGATCAGGTTGGCGGCGCTCTTCTCGCCCATGCGATCGAGCGCGGCGAGCTGCTCGGCTTCGAGGCGGTAGATGTCCGGGAAGTCCTCGATCAGACCCGCCTCGAGCAGCACGCCGACCAGCCGCTCGCCAAGTCCCTCGATGTCCATGGCGCCGCGCGACACGAAGTGCTTGAGCCGCTCGTAGGCTTGGGCCTCGCAGCGCGCGTTGACGCACCGGTGCGCGGCCTCGCCTTCCTCGCGGACCACGGGCGTTGAGCAGACGGGGCAGCGCTCCGGCATCTCGTACGGCACCTGGGCCTTGGTGCGGAACTCAAGGACGGGGCCGACCACCTGCGGTATGACCTCGCCGGCGCGCTCGACGATCACGACGTCGCCCACGCGGATGTCCTTGCGGCGGATGTCGTCCTCGTTGTGCAGCGTCGCCTGCTTGACCGTGACGCCGCTGACTTGGACGGGCTCGAGGACGGCGTAGGGGTTGAGCGTGCCGGTGCGGCCGACGTTGACTTCGATGCGGAGCAGCCGGGTCGTCGCCTGCTCCGCCGGGAACTTGTACGCGATGGCCCACCGCGGCTCGCGGCCCACGAACCCCATGTGGCGCTGGAAGTCGCGCCGGTCGATCTTGATGACGATGCCGTCGGTCTGGTAGTTCACCTCGGCCCGGCGCCCGAGCCACCGCTCGTGGTACGCCTCGGCCTCGTCGAGCGAGGCGACGGTCGTCATCTCCGGGTTCACGCGGAGGCCGAAGCCGCCCAGCCAGGCCATGACCTCAGCGTGCGTGCCGGGCCCGTCCCTGCCCTCCGTCCAGCCAAGCTGGTAGACCCAGACGTCGAGGCGGCGGCTCGCGGTGATGCGCGGGTCGAGCTGGCGGAGCGCTCCGGCGGCCGCGTTGCGGGGGTTGGCGAAGAGCGGCTCGCCCGCCTCCGCGCGCTGCTGGTTCATGCGCTTGAAGGCGTCGCGCGGGAAGTAGACCTCGCCGCGCACCTCCATGCGGCGTGGCGGCTTGCCCTGGAGCACGAGCGGCACCGTGCGGATCGTGCGCACGTTGGCGGTCACGTCCTCGCCGCGCGTGCCGTCGCCGCGGGTGGCGCCGCGCACGAGTCTGCCGTCCTCGTACGTGAGCGCGATGGCCAGGCCGTCGATCTTCGGCTCGCAGACCATGGCGAAGCGCTCGGTCTCGAGCAGCGTCGCGGCACGCTTGTGCCACGCCGCGAGCTCGCCGCCGTCGAAGGCGTTGGCGAGGCTGAGCATCGGCTGCGGATGGACGACCTCCGCGAAGCGCTCGGACGGCGCGGAGCCGACCCGCTGCGTCGGCGAGTCGGGCGTCACGAGCGAGGGGTCGGCCTCCTCGATGGCGCGGAGCTCGCGCATGAGGGCGTCGAACTCGGCGTCGCTGACGAGGGGGTCGTCGAGCGTGTGGTAGCGGTGGTTGTGGAGGTTGATCTCTGCCCGGAGCTCTTTGAGCCGTCGGATGGTAGCTCGGTCTGCCATCGTCCCGCGAGTATAGCGCCCGCGTGTCGGCCGGCGGAGCGCTGGTGGGGGGTGTGTATGATGCCGGCGTGAGCTCACAGCGCGGGGCGGAACCGACGCCGAACATCCCTCGGGCGTGGCCGTTCAAGAAGGTCTTCTACGGCTGGGCGATCGTGAGCACCGGTTTCGTCGCCTCCTTCGGCATCGTCCCGATGTTCGGGCCGGTCCTCGGCGTCTTCATGACGTCCATCGAGGACGAGCTCGGTTGGTCGCGGACGACCATCGCATTCGCCTTCACCCTGGGCAGCATGACCAGCTCGGTCGCCACCTTCGTCTTCGGGCGCGTGCTGGACCGCTACGGCTCGCGCGCCATCGTGGTGATCGCGGGCGCCATCATTCTGCTTTCGATGGTCGGCATCTCGTTCATGCAGGCGCCGTGGCAGTTCTGGATCCTCTTTGGCCTCGGGCGTGGATCGGCCCTCGGCGGCATCCAGATCGGCGTCAGCATCGCCATCGCCAACTGGTTCATCAAGCGCCGCCCGCGGGCGTTGGCGTTCCACCACTCCGGGCTGCGCGCGGGGCAGGCGCTCGTGCCGCTGCTCATCCTCGTGATCATCGCGTCGTTCGGCTGGCGGGAGGCGTGGCGGTTCCTCGCGCTGTTCACGGCGCTCACCGTCGTCGTCCCCGCGTTCATCTACCTGCGCCGGAGGCCCGAAGACCTCGGCATGTATCCCGACGGCGAGAAGCCCCCCGACGACGATGCCGAGCCCGTCAGCCGTTTCCGGCGCGACGTCCGCGACTTCTCCTGGACGCTGGCCGAGGCCAGGCGGACGCGGGCCTTCTGGATGATCGTGCTCTTCGTGTCGGTGGACCGCTTCGCCCTCGGCGCCATCAACCTGCACATGGTCGCCAACTTCGAAGACAAGGGGTTGAGCTTCGCCCAGGCCGTCAGCATCCTCTCGCTGTTCGCGGCCACGTCGGCCATCGTCGGACCGGCGTGGGGCTTCATGCTGGAGAAGCTCCACGTCCGCTACAGCGCGATGCTCATCAGCGGTCTCCTGCTGGTGGCGGTCGGCCTGCTGATCGTCGCCGACACGTATCCGCTGGCCATCGGCTTTGGGCTGATGTTCGGGTTCGCGGTGGGTGGGTCGTCGCTCGTGCAGAACCTGTTGTGGGCCGACTACTTCGGGCGGGCGCACCTCGGGGAGATACGCGGCTTCACGGCACCCTTCCGCCTCATCTCACCGGTGGGGCCGACGCTCACCGGGTTCATCTTCGACCGCACCGGCGACTACACGATAGCCTTCGCCATCTTCGGCGCCATCTTCTTCGTCATGGTGATCGCGATGGCGTTCGCCGAGCCGCCGCGCAGGCCGGCGCGGGCCGCTGCGGAGGCGGAGGCGATTGCGCCGGTCGACGAGGCGACGGAGCCGCCGGGGTAGGGGCGAGGCTACCCTCGCGAGTCGCCGTCCATCATGCGCGCGACGGCGCGGCCCATGCGCACGCTGTAGTTCGTCCCGCGGTCCTCGGGGTAGATCTGCGTCGTGTTGGCCAAGTACAGCCCGCGGATAGGCGTGCGGTGGTCGGGGATGCGCTCCGAGTAGCCCGGCGTGACGATCGGCTGCGCGGCGTCCACCTTGTGGTGGTGGTAGTTCTGGACCCACGACTCATCGAACGCCGGGTTCAGCCGCTTGAGGTGCGGCACGTACTCCTTGTACAGCTCCTCCGGGCTCATCGCGTAGAGCGGGTCGTCGCGGTCCAGGTAGTTCGCGAGGTAGACGACGTGCGCGCCGCCGTACTTCTCCGGCGGCATGAAGTTCGTATGCTCGATGACGCCGAGGAACGGTATCTGGCGGTCGCCGACGTACGTCCAATAGTGGGGGCTGAGCGGGCGGTCGAGCTCCAGGATGACCAGCACCGCCGCCAGGTAGACCTTGTCGGTGAGCATTCCCAGGTAGTCGGCCGGAAGCGTGGGCACGAGCTTCGGGAAGATGTACGAGGGCACGGTCGCCAGCACCATGTCGTAGTCGCGGCGCTCTGGGGGGCCGCCTTCGAGCGCGACCTCGAGCCCAACGGCGCGGTCGTCCTCGACGATGACCTGCCGCACGGGCGTCTTGATGTGCACCTGCCCACCCTGCGCGCGCACCTTCTCGGCCAGCACGTCGAAGACCTCGCCGAAGCTGCCGGTGGGGTAGCCGAGCTGCTCCTTGAGGCGCCCGAGCAGCCCCTTGCCGCGCGAGGTCGTGCGCAGCGCGAACTTGTTCCACAGCCACGCCATGGAGATGTCCTCGTGGTACTTGCCGAACTTGCCGCGCAGCATCGGCTGGAAGATGACGTCGTAGATGCGCCGGCCGGCGTGCTCCAGCAGCCACTCCGTCGCCGTGTGGCGTTCCAGCGAGCGCCACTCCTTGCGGCGTTGCAGGCCAACCGTCAGCAGACCGAGCCGGATCCGGTCCTCGAACGGCAGCGGGCCGAACCGCAGCAGGTCGATGGGCGAGGTGAACCGCCAGAGCCGCCCCCTGCTGAAGTAGCCGACGTTGGAGTCGATCCAGCGCAGCCGGTGGGCGAGGCCGAGCTCGCCGATGAGGTCCGTCATGGCGGTGTCGCTGCGGAAGAGGTGGTGGTACCCGCGCTCGAGCGGCGTGCCGTTGACGTCGAAGGTCGACGCCTGCCCGCCGAGGAACGGCGCGCCCTCGAAGACCTCGGCGGTGTGCCCGGCCAGCCCCAGCTCGTAGGCCGCGGCCAGGCCTGCCGCGCCCGCGCCGATGATGCCGACCCTCATGCGCGACCATCTCCGGCGGCCACGGCTTCGCGGCGGCCCATGAGCTGGCCGAGCGTGAGCCCGCGGGCGGCCAGGTGCGCCGATCCCGCGACGATGACCGGCAGGAGGAGCGCCAGGTGCAGGACGATGGCGTAGGCCAGCGCGGTCTCGCCGTCGACGCCCAGGAAGACGAGCGAGAGCACGGCGAGGGCCTCGAACGGGCCAAGCGACCCCGGCGAGGACGGCAGGGCCGTCGCGAGGTTCGACGCGGCGGTCACGGCGAGGATGGCCGCGGCCATCGGAACGGGTCCGCCGAGCTGGTCCTGGAGCCCGAAGCCGATGGCGACGATGTAGTACATGATGCTCTCGGCGAGCCAGATCGGGACCGATCGCACGAAGACCGCCGCCAGCCGGCCGGGCCGGTGTAGCCCTTCGAAGCCCGCGACGAACCGCTCCGCTAGCCCCTCGACGCGCGTTCCCAGCCGGCTCGGCAGCAGATCCGTGATCGGCTGCAGCCGGGCCTTGAACCAGCCGGGTATGACGGCCATCCCCGCGATCCTGCCGAGCGCGGCCACGAAAGGCGTGACGAGCAGCGCCGCCACCGCCCACAGCGGCAGGCCGCCCGTCTCGCCGACGCGGCCCGCGAGCCCTCCGATGGGCAGGAACAGCGCCGCGACCGCCAGGAAGAACAGCAGCGTTAGGCCGTCGAACACGCGCTCCACGAGGACGGTCGCCAGCGCCGTCGACCCGCGCACCGGCTCGCGCACGGAGAGGTAGTAGCTGCGCACGAGCTCCCCCAGGCGTACGGGGAGCAGGTTGTTGGCCATGTAGCCGACGAGGACGACGGGGTAGAGCCGCCAGGAGTGGACCTCCGCGAACGGCCGCAGCAAGTAGCGCCACCGGAACGACCGCAGGTAGAGGGAGACCGCGTAGACCGCGACCGCGGGGACGAGGTAGGCGTAGTTGGCGCGGGCCGCGACCGACCACGTCTCGCCGATGTCGAGCCGGACGAACGCCAGCGCCACGAAGAGGGCGGTGACGGCGGCTCCGAGCCATATGCGGGGGTCTCGTAGCAAGCTCTCAGTTACTCCGGAAGCAGGTTGCGGCCAGCCGGACGAGTATACCCGGCGGCCAGTGCGGGCACGCCATAGCGTCATCCTGAGCAGAGCGAAGGATCTCGTCCCCAGACGGGCTGCGAGATGCTTCGCGTCGCTCAGCATGACAGGGCGGGCAGGGCGCACGCCGTGCGCCCCTACGGCAGCCGGTGCCGGCGGGCTTAGAGCCCTCCGGCGGCGCGCAGGGCCGTGCAGCCGCCCGCGAACCCGGCCAGGTCGTTCGCCACGTACACCACGCCGGTGGACTGGTACATGTCGCGGTTGAGCTGGCGCGAGAAGAAGTAGTCGGTCACCGTCCGCCAGCTCTCCTTCGTCAAGGCCGCATCGAGCACGCCCAGGGGCGTGAGGTCGGCGTAGGCGGCATTGGGGAACCACCACAGGTGGTGCATCTCGCCGACGCGGGTGAACCCGCTCAGCTGCTCGCGGTTGGCGGCCTCGACCGATTGGCTGATCAGCACCACGTCCGCGTCCGGCGGCTCCGTGAACGGCGTCTCGTGGAGGAACCGGTATTCGACGTTGGCGTAGTCGCGGAGGTACCACCGCCACTGCCAGGCGAAGTTGTCGGACTCGCCCGAGAAGAGCCGCAGGTCGCGGCCCTTGCCCGATGCCTCCGCGATGCCGTTGATGCACTCGGCCGCGTACGACGTCTCCTGTCCGGTCTGCGAGTAGACCAGCAGCTCGGTCGGCCGCTCGAACCCAGCGTAGTCGTACGTCGCCCGCCAGCCCACGAACAGCGTCATCGCCAGCAGCACCGCGAGCAGGCCCAGGGCCGCGCCCGCGAGCGTCGGCAGGACGTGCGGCTGCTGGAGCACGCCCAGGAAGCGGGCCGCGGCGGCCAGCGCCGGCGCCGGCCTCAGGCGCAGCGCGACGACCAGCGCGGCCGCCAGCACGACGCCGCTGCCCGCCACCGCCAGCCAGAAGCCGACGTCTGACGTCAGGTCGTCGGCACGGATCGCTCGCACGGCCGCGAACGGACCGAGCACGCCCAGGCCCGCGCCGCCCACGAACCCCGCGGGCGCGTACCGGGACCGCACCGCTGACTCGACAAGCAATCCGGCCACTCGCCCGGCGACCAGGATGAGCGGCAGCGTGACGCCGACCAGCAGCCACGGCATGCGCTCCCCGGCAAGGGAGAACACGGTGAGCGTCAGCGCGGCCCAGCCGACCAGGAGGCGGTCGAACGCCCGGCCCCGTACGAGGAGGTAGGCCCCGCCCACCACTCCGGCGGCGACCGGGAGGAACTCGTAGACGGAGAGCCCGATGAAGTAGTAGTACCAGGGCTGCCCTGCCCGCTCGACCCCCTGCTGCGCGATCCAGTAGCCGAGTGACCCCCAGAACCCCGTGAAGAACCCTTGCCAGTTCGAGAAGACGCTGGTGAAGAGCGTGAGCCAGATGCCCACGAAGATCGCGGCGAGCAGGGGCCAGCGCCGCCGGTCCCACCACATGCCGACCGATACGGAGATGACGACCGCCACGGCGACGAGGAACGCGGCGATATACAGCCCGCCGCCGGCCGGCGCGCCCGTCTCGGCGGCGGCCCGCACGATCTCGCCGGACGCGATGCGCGGGTCGTTCCCGTCGGGATTGACGAGCGTGATGCCGACGAAGCGCTGGAGCAGTCCGGCCGCGGGCACGAGCAGCGGCAGCGACAGGGTCCCGAGCACGATGAGCAGGTCGCCCGCGGGCGTCATGTCGGAGAGCCGCGCGCGCCCCCGGACCCAGCGCCAGATGGGCGGTGCCGCGGCCCCGAGCAGGAAGAGCCCGAACGAGCCCGCGAGGAGGTAGGCAGATTCCTTGGTCGTGAACGCCAACGCCCACAGCACGACCCAGGCGATGAGCAGCGCGGTTCGCGGGCGCTCCATGTAGCGCCACATGACGATCAGCAGCGACAGCGCCCACACGGCCATGAAGATGTCGTTGCGGATGAACCGGCTGAAGTACAGCATCGACGGCGAGACGGTCAGCAGCACGGCGGCCGCAAGCGCACCGTAGCGGCCCAGCTCCTTGCGCAGGAAGTACGGCAGCCCGACGAGCGCCGTCCCAAACAGCGCCGGCAGGAGCCGCGCCGTGACGTCGCTCGAGCCCACCAACGCGAACGTCGCCGCGGCCGCGTGGAAGAGGAAGGGGCCGTGGGTGACGGGCGTATGGGAGTAGCCGAGCCCCTCGGCGAAGCGCCAGGCGTACCAGGCGTGCAGGATCTCGTCGTAGTGCAGTGAGCGCCCGCCCAGGTCCCAGAGCCGCGTTCCGAGCGCGACGGCGAGGATGGCGGCGTACGCCCACTTCTCCCAGCCGGCGCCACGCCAGGCCAGGGTCAGCGACGCCGGCGCCCCGCGCAAGCTCCCCACACGGGCCTTCGATGCCAGTGCGAGCCGCAGGGTCCGCGCACGGGCCCTCGATGTCAGTCCGGCGAGCATCAGGTGGACCCTCCGCCCGATAGCTCGTAGATGACGAGGTCGCCGCCGAGGCCGAATACGGGTGTGCCAAGCCTGCCGAACTTGGCGGTCCCCGCGTCGCCGTAGCTCGCCCGCTCCCGCTTGCCCACGACGACGTACGAGACGTCGTAGCGCTCCAGCAGCTCGCGGGCGAGCGCGTCGTCCTCCGTCTCGTAGATCGTCCGGACGTCCGCCAAGCGCTGGTCGAGCTCCGGGTACTTGCTCTGGCGGTGCCACTGGCGCTCGTGCCCGATCCAGCCGATCACCGTCGGCCGGCCCGTGCTGCCCGAGATGCGTGCCGCCTCGGTCACGTACGAGCTGCAACCGGCGACGGGCTCGTTGGGGCAGGGGACCGATGGAGATTCGATCACCACCGCGTCGCGGGGCGTGTTCTCCCGTATCCACTCGATCGCGCGGTATTCCGCGGGCTCCGTCCGGAGCAGGTAGGCCTGGCCGTTCAGGTCCGTCGCGACGCCGTCGTTGGCCCGCGTCGTGATCGCGGCCAGCGGGTAGTAGCTGACTGCCCCCAGCCCGACGACGAGCACGCTGGCCCACGCCGTCACGCCGACGCGGCCCCAGAGCACCCGGCGGTCCCAGCGGCCGGCCACGTACCAGAGTCCGAACCCGCCGAGCACGGCCATGAGCAGCCACGCCTGGTAGTAGAGCTTGAACACGGTGTTGAAACGGCGCAGGTTACCGTCGCCGCCGCCGCAGAAGATGTCGCAGACGTAGAACAGCTCGACGCCCATGATGAGCGCGGCGCCGACCGCCAGCAGCAGGAGGACCGGCACGAAGCCGTCGTTCCTGGACTGCGCGCCGCCGGCGTCCGGCGCGCGGGCGGCCTCGCTGTCGCGGTGCGCGAGCGTCCAGGCGCCGTAGATGGCGAGCGCGACGACAGCCGCCAGCGGTAGGACGATGAGCAGCCGGTCGACGGCGAGGAAACGGCCGTCGATCCCGCGCTCCCCGTGTAGGACGCCGTCGCCGATGAGGAGCCCGACGAGCAGGACCGTGCCGACAACCCGCGTCACCCCGCTGTTGATGGCGAACACCATCTCGTCGGCCCGGGGCAGCCGGTAGCCAGCCCGATGGATGCTGAAAAGCATCACTACCAGGCCGTTGAACAGCAGCGCGACGACGAAGAAGGGCGGACCCCAGACGGGTTGGAGCCACAGCAGGACCGGCCCGAACCCGATGAAAAGGGCGACCCCGAAGCGCATGAGGCTCCAGTTGCGGCGGGCGAAGACAGAGCGCATCACGAGGAAGAAAACGGGCAGGACCAAGAACCCGGAGACGCCCCAGATCAGCAGCAGGTGCAGCGGGCGCGTGAGCAGCGAGCGCAGCGGCAGGATGCCGTTGGCGTTGCTCTCGAAGGTCGCCAGGAACGGCGCCAGCAGGACGAGAGCCGCCACGGCCAGCAGCGCCACGGCGAGCACCGCCCGCCCGAAACGCCACCGGGCGATCAGCTTCGCCCCCGGCCTCCAGGCGTCGAGCACGCGGTCGACGATGTGGGCCGCGCCGTGCCCGATCCCCGGCGCGCCCACGGCGATGGTGTCGCCGTCGATCGCCAATGCGCTCCCGAAGCGAGCGTCCGCCCCCGCGTCGGTGCCGGCGAGCTCGGCGTGGAGGGCCCAGCCCGGCCCGGCGCGCTCGCGCTCGTAGATGTAGGCGGCTCCCGAGCTCGCGGCGGGGTTGTTCGCCTCGGGAGCTCCCACGGCCAGATACCGCTGGCCGATCGTCACGGCCGCGCCGAAGGAGCCGGACCTCCGCTGGCTGGGGGCGCGCAGCACCGCCTGCTCTTGCCAAGAGCGGCCGCTCCGCTCGAAGACGATGGCGGCCGCTTCGGCACCGGCCGCGATCAGACCGTCGCTGACGGACACCGCACGTCCGAACGCCCGTGCGGGGCCGGTCAGCTCGGCCGACGGGGTCCACGACGACGCACCGCGGCGCGTGAAGACGTGGACCCGCCCGGTGTCCGCCTCCGGGTCTCCCACCACGAGCGTCCGGCCCGCAAGCGCGACGGCGGACCCGAAGCCGTCGCTCGCGGCCCTCGGCGCGATCTCGGCGCCGAGCGCCCACGCCCGCTCGCTCCCGGCGTAGACGTAGACGGCCCGGCGCGCGCCGACCACGATCAACCCATCGCCGACGGCGACGGACCGTCCGAAATCGAGCGCTCCGCCGGGTGCTCTGATCGTCGTGAGCTGGTGCCAGCCCGCGTTGGCGCGCCGGAAGACATAGACGGCGCCACCGGACGGCGCGCCGGCCACGGCGAGCGTGCCGTCGAAAGCGACGGAGGCGCCGAACGCGGCACCGGCGTGCGGGTCGGCCGGGCCCAGGCGGGCCTCGCGGCGCCACCGCTTCGGGCCGCGCACGTAGACGAACACGGAGCCCCCCGCGGGCGCGGCATCCGGATCGTGCGGCGCGCCGACGATGGCGGTGCCGCCGCTCATGGCGACGGCCGCACCGAACCTCATGGTCCGCTCGTGGCGGGCGGCGTTCAGCATGAGGGCGCCCGCGAGCATGACGAACCCGATCGGCAGGTCCCACAGGTTGATGGCGCCGAGCGCTCCGAGCGAGGCGACGGCGGCGAGGGCGAGCGGCCACTCGCGCACGAGCGTCCGCAGGCGCAGGGCGTCCGGCAGGAGGTAGACCTGCACCGCGAGCGCCGCGGTCAGCAGGAGGAAGCCCATCGACATGACGTGTGGGTGCATATCGCCCAAGACCAGGCTGAACAGCGGGAACTCGGTGATCGCGTCGGGGATCACGCGGCTGGCCCGCCACCACCACCACCCAGCCTCCTCCGGATACCAGGTGGCGGACGGCGCGGCGAGGCCGCTCAGACCCTCGATGCCCACCGACTCCCAGAACGCGGCGCCGCCCGCGCCGGCCGCCCGGCCGAGCTCCAGCGCGCCGGAGAGGTTGCTCGCGACCAGCAGGAGGAACGCCGCCGCGGTCCCGCCGAGCACCGCGCCGTTCTCCGAGCCCCGCGCGAGCCGGATGAGGTTGAACGTCAGCCCGAACGCGGCGACGGCACCCAGCGCCGCGGCGGTGGCCAGCCCCAAGTTGTATGCGACGGGCGTGGCGAGACCGGTGAAGAGCGCGAGGGTGCCCATGAACAGATAGCCCATGTAGTAGTAGGAGACCGCCTCACCGGCGAGCCACGGGTCGTTGGGTGGGTAGTACGGGCTCGTCACCACCGCGTTCAGGAACATCAGGTCCATCGGCTGCTCGGTGTTGGCGATGTCGGACACCGCCGCGCGCAGAGCGGCGACGCCCAGGAACGCGGCGATGAACAGCAGCTCGGTCGCGAGCACGAGGCTCAGGTGCGCCCGGAGGAACGCCCGCATCTCCGCGCTCCGGCCGCGGGCCGCGCGCCACGACAGCAGCGCCACGATGCCGAGCGCGAGGGCCACGGACAGCCTGGAGTTGACGATGACGTGGCTGAGCCCGATCCCCCACGTGCCGAGGCCGACGAGCAGCAGGCCGAGCGGTTTGCTCAAGGCCCATCCGCGGTCGGGCAGCCGCGAGAAGACGCGGTACGCCAGCGGGTACGAGGCCAGGGCGAACAGCTCGAGCGCGAGGAGCCAGGAGAGGGCGGCAAGCATAGGCTCGGGCCGCGCTAGCGGGAGCGCTCCTGGGTGCTGCCCGGGTTGGTGCTGGAGGTCGCGTCACCGAAGAGCGCGTCGACGAAGTGGTCGGTGTCGAACAGGGTGAGGTCCTCCAGCTGCTCGCCCGTGCCGATGAAGATGACGGGCAGCTTGAGCTCGGCGGCGATCGCGACGGTGATGCCGCCCTTGGCCGTGCCGTCCAGCTTGGCCAGGAAGACGCCGTCCACGCCGACGGCCTCTTGGAAGACGCGGGCCTGCTCGAGCCCGTTGTGCCCGGTCGTGGCGTCGAGGACGAGCAGCGTCTGGTGCGGCGCGCCCGCTGCCTGCCGCTCGAAGACGCGCCGGACCTTGCGCAGCTCCTCGATCAGCGGCGTCTTGTTCTGGAGCCGGCCCGCCGTGTCGAAGATCAGGACGTCCACGTCACGAGCCACCGCGGCCTCGTATGCGTCGAACGCGACGGCGCCCGGGTCTGCGGAACGCGCCTGCGCGACGACACCGGCATCGAGCCGCTCGCCCCAAACGCGCAGCTGCTCGACGGCCGCCGCGCGGAAGGTGTCGCCCGCTCCGAGCAGCACCGTCTTGCCGAGGTCCTGGTAGTGGCGGGCCATCTTGGCGATGCTGGTCGTCTTGCCGGCGCCGTTCACGCCGACGACCAGGAGGACGAGGGGCTTGGCCGGCAGCTCCTCCTTGTCGTACCAGTCCCAGATGTCCGGCTCCGCCACGTCCAGCAACAGCGCGAGCTCCTCCTTGAGCGCCTCCGCGGCAGCGGAGCGGTCCGAGGCCGTGCCGTCGCGGACCCGCTCCCGCACGCGCTCGATCAGCGCGAGCGACGTGGCGACGCCGACGTCGGCCGAGACGAGCGCGTCCTCCACGTCCGCCCAGAAGCCGTCGTCGGAGAGGAGCCCGCCGCCGAAGAGCGCGCCGAGCCCGCCGCCCCAGCCCTGGCGTGTCTTCGCAAGGGCGTCGGTCGTCTTTTCCCTGCGCCTGAAGAGTCGAAAGACGCTAACGGTGCGCCTCCGCGCCGGCCACCCGCTGACGTGCGCCCCTTCGGTGGGTCCAGGGCTGTGCTCTGGGTGGCGGTGCGCCGGAGCGATGGTAGCAGCCCCTCGGCGGCGCTCACAAGGTGCTACGCCGCCGCTGGGCCGCGGGACTCACCGGCCGGGGCTGGGCGCGCTGATGCGCTCGGCGTCTCAGGCGGCTTTGGCGGCGCCGTCCGCGGGCGGCTGGAGCGCCGGGAGGAGGCTCGTGCGCATGACGCCGACCACCTCGGTCATCGCGCTCACGAGCACCGCCATCTCGTCGACGATCTCGGTGCCGGGCGTCCCGGCGCGCTCGCCTGACTCCGCGGACACCCGCGCGGCCGTCCGCTGCGCCTGCACGGAGATGACGACTTCGGTGACGGCGTCGACCATGAGCGCGACGCGCGTCGCGAGGTCGTTCCCGACCCCCTGGGCGGCCGACCACTGGGAGATGTGCTGCTCGAGGGCATGGCCCATGCGGCTCAGGTCCTTCGTGTGCTGGGCCATGGCCTGCTCGGCCTCGTCCAGGCGGGCGCGCTCGTCCTCGTAGCGCTTGAGCGCCACCTCCACGGTTGCTTGCAGCGTGCGCTCGTCGAACGGCTTGACGAGATAGCCGTAGGGCGCGCCGCCGACCGCCCGGCTGAAGGTGGCCTCGTCGGAGTTGGCGGTGAGGTAGACGACGGGCACGGCGAAGCGATCCCAGATCACCCGGGCCGCCTCGATCCCGTCCATCCGCCCCTCGAGCTGGATGTCCATGAGCACGAGGTCGGGGGGCGAGGCCGCGACGTGCTCGATGGCCTCCTCGCCGGAGGGGACGACGGAGGGCACCTGGTAGCCCGAGCGCTCCAGGAAGCGGCGGATGTGGAGGGCGACCACGGGCGAGTCTTCGACGACGTGGATGCGTGCGGCGCTGGTCATAGCTTGCTGATCTCCTGTTTCTCTGTGATTCCGGGGCCGGTCCGACCGTTGCCGGTTGGGGACCGGCCCGTGGGGAACGTGATCGTGCACGTCGTACCGCCGTTGGCCGAGAAGGCGGCGGTGCCGCCGAGCCCTCGGGCGAGCTGCGGGACGAGCTGGAGGCCCAGCGAGTCCATGTGCGCCCAGTCCATGTCCGCGGGCATCCCGACCCCATCGTCGTGGACGATGAAGGTCGCTAAGCCGTCGGCGTCCTCGCTCAGCTCGATGCCGATCGTGCCCCTGCGGCCATCGGGGAAGGCGTGCTTGACCGCGTTGGAGATGAGCTCGTTGGCGATCAATCCGCAGGAAACGGCCATGTCCGCGTCGATGATGAGCGGCGCGGCGTCGACCTCGAGGGTGATGGTGTCCCCGGTGCGGTCGAAGGAGCGCACGAGGTTCCCCGCCACATCGGCCAGGTAGTCGCCGAGGTCGATATTCGACAGGTCGTGGGACTGGTAGAGCTTCTCGTGGACGAGCGCCATGGACCGCACGCGCGCCTCCGACTCCTTGAGCGCGCTCACTGCCTCCGGATCGCTGCTGGCGCTCGCTTGGAGCGAGAGCAGGCTGCTGATGATCTGGAGGTTGTTCTTCACGCGGTGGTGGACCTCCTTGAGGAGGGCCTCCTTCTCGCTCAGGGACGCCGTGCTCTCCGCGACGGTTTCCCGCGCCGCCCGCAGAGAGCGCGTCATCTCGGCGAAGGCCACTGTCAGCTCGCCGATCTCGTCGCTGCGCTTGGCGCGTGGCGGGAAGTCCGACAGGTCGCCTTCCGCGACTTTCCGGGCCGCGCGGACCAGCTGCCTGATGGGCTGCGCCAGGTATTGGGCGAGGGCGTAGGACACCAACGCGGCAAGTGCAAGGAGCGCAGAGGCTTGCCGCACGCGGTCGAGGACCATCTGCCGGATCTGCCCGTCCAGGGAGGGCACGTCGAGGTCCAGCTGTGCGACTCCGACGAGCTCGTCGGCCACGACCACCGGACTCGCGATGCTGAGGTGGCTGTTTCCCATGAGGACCACTCGCTCCCGCGTGCTCAGCGCGCGAGCCACGACCTCTGCGGCGGGTGTGCTCCCTCCGTCGGGGGTTGCCATGACGCGCGAGGCGGCCTCGCTGCTGTCCATGTCCATAGACCCCATGTCCATAGACCCCATGTCCATCGATCCCCCGTGCCCGTCCATGGTTGCCAGCACGCGCCCGTCGGCCCCGACGAGCCGGACGTGCCCGACGTCGGGAAGCGCCGCCATCATGTGGGCCACGCTGGCCAAAGCCTGGGCATCCTCGGCCAGCAGCGGCTTGGCGGCCATGTCGCCCATGTGGGACGCGAGCAGCTCGGCGCGCTCCTTCAGCTCGGCAACCGCCGCGATACGCTCGCGCCTGACGTCGAGCGCAACGGTCGCGCCGATGGACAGCGCGACCACCGAGACCGTGGTCAGCGTGATCATCGAGGCCACGCTCCACCTGATCCTGAGCTTGCCCATCGCTCCTCGCTCGACCCACGTGGCGGACCGCGGACCGGCGGCTCCAGGGCCCACCGGCACGCGTTCTTCCGTCGAGCATGCCAGTGATGGCGGCGTTGGGCTTGAGGCGTGACCCTGCGGTCAGCGAGTGCCCGCACGCAATCCGGTTGGGGGTCAGCTAGGGGGTGAAGGGGGAGTCGAGCGCGATGGCTGCCGCGGCCTGCTCCGCGTCGGCCTTGCGGCTGCCCGTGCCCTCGCCGCGCGGGACGCCGTCCACGAGGACCCTGACCGTGAACCGGCGTGCGTGCGGAGGGCCTTCCTCACCGAGCAGCTCGTACGTGGGCAGGGGCAGGCCGAGCCGCTGCGTGAGCTCCTGGAAGGCGCTCTTAGCGTCCCGGGGCACGCCGGAGGGGGCGATGGCGTCCATCGCCCCGCTGAGATAGCGCAGCACGAGCGCCCGCGCCGTGGGCTCGCCGCGGTCGATCAGGACGGCGCCGACCACCGCTTCGAAGGCGGCGGCCAGGTTCGAGTCGCGGTCGCGTCCGCCGCTGGAGGCCTCGCCCTGGCCGAGCTTGAGGTAGGCGCCGAGTCCGATCTCGCGGGCGAGGTTGGCCAGCGTGCGGCCCTGCACCAGCGAGGCGCGCGCACGGGTCAGCTCGCCCTCGGAGAACGATGGCCAGCGGGTGAAGAGCTCGTGGGCGACGACCCATCCCAGGAAAGCGTCGCCCAGGTATTCGAGCCGGTCGTAGCTCTCCAGAGGGCCGCCCGGTTGCTCGTTGAGAACGGACCGGTGGACGACCGCTTGCTGGAGGAGCGCCCGCCGCTTGAACCGCACGCCCAAGACGCGCTCGAGCGCCGCCACGTCGGGCGCGCTCGCGGCTCGGCTCCTACGTCCGGTCAAAGATGCCCTTGGGCCAGGGCGGCTGCGGGCGCTTGAGCTCGCCGACCGCGACCTCCCCTTCCATGACCGGCATGAGCGCGTCGAAGGAGCGCACGGCCTCTTCTTGCGTCCGGGGCTTGAGCATCTTGAGGAATGCCGCGGCGCCGTTCTCGAACACGAAGGTCGGCGTGCCGAAGACGCCGAGGTCCTCGACCGCATGCGTGTGGCTCGCGGCGATCGCATCGAGCAGCGAGCGGTCGCCGAGGTCCTTCTCGAACCGAGGGACGTCGAGACCCGCTTTGGTGGCGAGCCCCTTCAGCAGCGCCTTGTCGTTGAGCTCCTTGCGGTCGACGTGGCGCGCTTCGAGGATGAGCGGCATGAAGCGCCGGAGCGCGTCCTCGCCCTGGGCCCGTGCCGCCTCGCCGGCGCGCAGCCCCCACACGCTGTGGTGGAGCTCATCGTCCGGCTCGTCCCACGCCAGGTAGTCGGGTCCGACCTTCTGGTTCACCTGCTGGAGCGAGAAGGGCTTCCACGTGATCTCGATGGGCTCTTCGCCCCCGCGGGCCGCCTTGACCATATCCAGCCACACGGCTGCATTGAAGACGAACGGTCAGCGGAAGTCGAAGTAGACGTCGGCCTTGAGCTTCGGCATGTGGCCCTCCTCGTTGACTCTCAGGCGATTCTACGGCCGTCCGACCCCGGTCTCAAGGGGGCCAACCTCCGCCCCGCCCCTGTAACGCCGGTGCCCCACGACCGTTCCGACCATCCCCCCGTCCCCCTTCCTCGCCAGGAAGGGGGTGGTAAACCAATTACGGGGGACACCCCCGCGCCCCCGGCCCTTCGGCAAGCTCAGGGCAGGCGCCGGGGCTTCGCCCCTCTGCACGCCCCTGTCCGGCGCACGGGAAGGCGGGTTGAGGCAAAGCCCTGGCCGGGAAGGGGGTGGTGATGCCAGATGCGGGGGACACCCCCGCGCCCCCGGCAAAGGGGCTTCGCCCCTCTGCACGCCCCTGTCCGGCGCACGGGAAGGCGGGTTGAGGCAAGCCCCTCAAGGGGGCGCGCTCAGGACGGTTGCTTCGTATACTCAAGCGGCCCATCCCCGCACAAGGTGCATGCCCCCATGGTCGACTTCCGTCCCTTCCGAGCGGTCCGCTATGCGCCCGCGGCAGGCCCGCCTGCCGATCTGATCTGCCCGCCCTTCGACGTCATCTCGCCGGAGGAGGAGCAGGCGCTCGTCGCGCGCAATCCCCATAACATGGTCAAGCTCGAGCTGACGGAGGTGCCCGGCGAAGCGTCCGCCGCCCGCTACGACGGCGCCGCCGAGGCGTTCCGGGCTTGGCAGGCGTCCGGCATCCTCCAGCGCGACGAGGCCCCCGCGTACTACCTCCTCCGCCAGCGGTTCGCCGCGGGCGGGCGGGCGTGGGAGCGCGCGGGCATCTTCGGCGCGCTCGGCCTCGAGGAGCCCGGGACGGGCGTGCTGGTGCACGAGGACACCGCGCCCGGCGTGAAGGAGGACCGCTTCGCGCTGATGCGCGCGGCGCACGCCAACTTCAGCCCGCTGATGATGCTTTATCGCGACCCCAGCGGGCGTATCGCGGAGGTCCGCCGCCGGGCGGCCGAGGAGGCGCCGGCCGTCGATCTCGAGACCGGCGGCGGCGAGGCATACACGCTGTGGCCCATCACGGACGAAGAGGGCGTGGAGGCGATCGCCGAGGCGCTGAGACCGCAGCCGGTCTACATCGCGGACGGCCACCACCGCTACGAGACGGCGCTCGCCTACGAGCGGGATGCCGGCGGCCCGCCCTCCGCGGCGAGCCATTTCGTGCTGACGTGCCTGATCGACTTCGACGATCCGGGGCTGCTGATCCAGCCGTACTACCGGGTCGTCCACGGCCTGGACGACGCTCGGCTGGGCGAGCTGCGGGCGCTGCTCGAGCGCTACTTCTCCGCCACGCCCGCGACGATCCGCGGCACGACCGCGGCGGCGCTCGATGCCACGGTGGCGGAGGCGGCGCGCGGGCAGGTCGCGCTCGTCGTGGTCGACGGCAGCAAGCCGCCGGCCCTGCTTCGGCCGACGAGCGCGGAGGTCCCGGCGCCCGACACCCGCGCGGATGGTGCCGAGCAGGCGCGCGCGGTCGAGGCGGGCATCCTCCAGGAGATGCTGTTCCGGCCGGTGATGGGGGAGCGCGTGGCCGAGCACGTCGCCTACGTCCACGACGGGCCGCAGGCGCTGGAGATGGTCGCGTCCGGGGAGGGGCAGATAGCGTTCTTCATCAAGGGCGTCCCGGCGCAGGCGTTCGAGGCGATCGTGGGCGCGGGGATCCGGCTGCCCCGCAAATCGACGTTCTTCCACCCGAAGCTCCCGAGCGGTCTCGTGATCAACCTGCTGGAGGGGGACCTCTAAGCAGCGCGAGCGAGCGAGATCCTGGCCACTGCTCCCCCACCCCGCGCGCTTTTGCGAAGCCGTTCGTGCTGAGGTTCTCGAAGCACGAACGAACGCTTGCACACGCCGAGGGTTGGCTTGGGCAAGCCTTCGCTCATCCTTCGAGAGCCTCAGGACGAGCGGGAGTGGGGCGTCGCCGCGAGCGGCAGTGGTCGTCGTTGCCGGTCGCAGCCGCCGGTGGCTCCCCTAGGCGAGGCCCATGCGCTCGTAGACCTCGGCGATGGTCTCTCGCGCGACGGCGCTCGCACGAGCGGCGCCGTCCGCCAGCACCTCGCGCACCGTCTCCGGCTTCTCGGCGAGCTCGCGGCGGCGCTCCCGGAAGGGCGCCAGGTAGCGGTTGATGCCATCGGTGAGCTGTTGCTTGTCCTCCACGCAGCCGATAGCCGCCGTCGTGCACTGCGCGTA
>JACZSI010000126.1 GCA_022574265.1 Chloroflexota bacterium
CGCCGCTCACGCTCTTCGCGCAGCCCGAGGGCCACGTGCACGCGCCGAACGTGCTGGCGATGTGCGTGGGCCCCGACGAAGGGTTCCACCTGCGCTTCTCCTCGAAGGTCCCGGACGCGGGCATGCTGATCGAGCCCGAGCACATGGAGTTCCACTACCGCACGTCGTTCGCCGGGCGCGAGATACCCGAGGCGTACCAGCGCCTGCTGGAGGACGCGCTGGCGGGGGACGCGAGCCTCTTCATCCGCGGCGACCAGATCACGCACGCATGGAGCATCGTGGACCCGCTGCTCAAGCGCCTGGCCGACCCGGCCTCGCCCAAGCCCGAAAGGTACGCGGCCGGGAGCTGGGGCCCCGCGGCAGCCGACGCGCTGCTCGCGCGGGACGGCTTCGCATGGGACAGCCTGTGCGGCCACGATGACTAGCTCGGCGTGACCGATACCACCGTCCCGTACGTCACCGCCGACCAGATGCGGGAGGTCGACCGACTCGCCGTCGACGAGTTCGGCATCACGCTGTTCCAGATGATGGAGAACGCTGGCCGTGCGCTGGCGCGGCTGGCCCGCGGGCGGTCCCTGGCCGGGGACGCGCGCGGGAAGCGCGTGCTCGTGCTGGCAGGCCCCGGCGGGAACGGCGGCGGCGGGCTGGTCTGCGCGCGGAACCTCCACAACTGGGGCGCGGACGTGCGCGTCCTCGTGACGGCGCCGCCCGAGCGGATGGGGGACGTGCCGCGCCACCAGTTACGGCTGCTGGATGCCATCGGTGTGCCCACCGCCGTGGCCACAGACGCGGCGCAGCTTCCGGAGGCCGACCTCATCGTCGACGCCCTGATCGGCTACAGCTTGCGCGGCGCTCCATCGGGAGCCACGGCCGCGCTGGTGCGGGCGGCGAACCAACACCGCGCCCCGATCCTCGCGCTGGACGTGCCGACGGGCGTCGATGCGACCACCGGCGAGGTCGCCGGCGACGCCGTCCGCGCCGACGCGACGCTCACGCTCGCGCTGCCCAAGACGGGCTTGCGGACGGCGGCGGCGGAGGAGTACGTCGGCGAGCTCTACCTGGCCGACATCTCCATCCCGGCCGAGCTCTACGCGCGGCCGAGCCTGGGGCTCGACGTCGGGCCGCTGTTCGCGTCCGACGACATCATCAAGCTCGACTAGGGCGCCCTGGCAAGAAGAGCGCGGGGACGATCGCCACGAGGCTGAGCGCCGCGCCCGCCCGGAAGAACGCCGAGAAGACGTCGAGCGCCGCTCCCGTCACTCCGGCCTCGTACGCCGACAGAGCCTCGGCGCTGCCCCCGAGCGGGAAGGCGAAGTCGGTCGTCAGCAGCTGGAAGTAGCCCATCCCCCATGCCGACAGCGCCGCCAGGCCGAGCGTCATGCCGAGCATCCTGGCCACCGTGATCCATGCGGCCGCCGTCCCCCGGTACGCGTCCCCTGCTACATCAACCGCGGAGACGACGAGCGGTGCGATGACGAGCCCGAACCCGAGCCCGCCCGTCACCAGGTGCAGCGTGAGCGCTGGGTCTCGTATCGAGACGTCCCACGTGCTCATGAGCAGCAGCCCGGCCGCGCCGATCGCGAGCCCGGCGAGCGTCGGTATCCGTGGGCCCAGCCAGCGCGCCGCGTAGCCTCCGGCGATCGCGCCGACCGGGATCGCGCCCGTGAACCGCATCAGCCGCAGGCCGCCCTCCAGCGGGCTCTCGCCCAGGACCGTGTCGGTCATCAGCGGCACGGTGACGAGCGCCATGATGAGCGCGCCGCCCACGAGGAGCTGCGCCGACATCGCGGCCGCGAACCGGCGGGACAGGAACAGCGCGCGGCTGATCACCGGCTCGAGGGCCCCTCGCTCGACGCGCGCCAGGAGCAGGAACGCGACGATCCCGGCGGCCCCAAGCGCGTACGGCAGCACGGAGCCGCCCTGGAAGAACGAGCGCTGCGAGAGCGCCAGCGTGACGAGCGCGAGGCCGGCGGCGAGCAGCACGCCGCCGCGGACATCGAGCCGTCCGCCCGCGGCCCGGACGACCGGCACGGCGGCCACGGCGCCCAGCAGGACGACGACGACCGGGAGGTTGGTCCAGAAGATCCACCGCCACCCGAGCAGGTGGATGATGGTGCCGCCGTAGAGCGGCCCGAGGACGGCTCCCATCTCGGCCGCCGCGCCCACGATGCCGAACACGATGGGCCGCCGCGCCGCGGGGAAGCGCTCGCTGGCCAGCGCGATCGCCGCCGGGATGAGCGCGCCGCCGCCGACGGCCTGGACGACCCGCGCGCCGATCAGCCAGCCCAGCGACGGTGCTAGGGCGACGAGCGCGGACCCGGCGCCGAAGACGAGCGTCGCTCCGATGTACAGGCGACGGTAGCCGTAGACGTCCCCGGCGCGCCCGAGCAGCGGCATGGCCACGGTGAAGCCGAGGAGATATGCCGTGACGATCCAGGCCAGGTCGTCGAGGCGGTCGACGGTGATGCCGAGGTCGAGCATGATCTCGGGCAACGCGGTCACGACGGATGTTTGGTCGAGCGAGGCGAGGAACACGCCGGCGCAGACGGTCACGAGGACCGCGTTGGGCGATGACACGCTGATGGCCAATCGCGGCATGCGCATGGGCGGATCCTATAGGGGCGGTTCGACGGTCACGGGAGCGTTGAAATCCCGGAGCGTCATCAGGCGGGTCATCTCAGGCGGGTCGCCCGCGATGAGCGCACCCACCATGCGCACGCTGCGCGGCAGCGCGTCCTCCACCCCGATCCAGACCTCGATGCGCAGCTCGGAGTCCTCGACCGCGCTCGGGACGAGGCCGGCGAACGCCCGCGCTGCGACGACGCCCGTCAGCAGGAACGTGCTCACGCCGTCTTTCCTGCCGCCGTCGGCGATCGCAAGACCGCTCGCCGCGGCGAGTGCGTCCGCGATGCTGTCGTGCATGCCGACGAAGTTGAACGGCAGCGTATCGGGGCCGGCTTCACGCCAGATGCGGCTGACCGGGTCGCGCAGGTACGTGTCGCGGCCGATCTGCACGATGCCCATCGAGAGGTTGATGCCCGCGGCTTCGAGCACCGTCAGGGCGGTCAGTTCGGCGCGGTCGGGGAAGAGCGCGTCGCCCTCGGCCGTCAGCAGCGTCAGGCCGCCGCCGAGGTCGGTGCCGCCGCCCTCGTGCGCGACTTCGAAGTGCACGGTCGAGAGCTCGCGGAGCGCGGCGACGGTGCGGTCGCGGAGCGCCTCGGCGGACGGCGGTGTTGGCGTTGGCGCGTCGCCCTGGCTGCCGCAGGCTGCGAGCAGCGCGAGGGCCACCGCGAGCACCGCGGCGGAGCGGTGGGGCTTGCCCAAGCCGAGGTCCGGCATCCGGGCGCTGGCCGGGCTAGCTGCCCGCCTTCTCGTCGCTCTCTCCGTAGCCTGCCTGCCGCATGAAGGACTGGAGCATCGACGTGAACTCCATCGGGAAGATGAACTTGGTCGACGCGCCGGCCCCGAGCTCCTTGAGGGTGTCGAAGTACTGGAGGCTCATGGTGCGCGGGTCCGCCACCATCGCGGCCTGGTTGATGCGCTCCATGCCCTCGCTGAAGCCCTGGGCACGCAGGATCTGGGCCTCCCGGTCGCCCTGCGCCTCGAGGATCGTGGCCTCCCTGTTGCCCGTGGCGCGCAGGACGGCCGCCTGCTTGTCGCCCTCAGCCACGTTGATCTGGGCGTCGCGCTGGCCCTCCGCCTCGGTGACGGCGGCCCGCCGGTTGCGCTCCGCGGAGAGCTGACGGTTCATGGCCTCCTGCACGTCGCGCGGCGGCTCGACCTCCTTGATCTCCACGCGGGTGACCTTGACGCCCCAGTTCGCCGTCACCTCGTCCAGCTTGAGCTGCATCTGCGCGTTGATCTGGTCGCGCTTGGAGAGCACGTCGTCCAGCGGCATCTCGCCGATGATCGCCCGCAGGCTGGTCATGGCCAGTGCCTGCGCCGCCAGGCCGAAGTTCTCGATGTTGAGGATCGTGTCCTGCGGCCGGTCCTCCATGATCCGCATGTAGACGAAGAAGTCGATGTCGATGGGCGCGTTGTCCTTGGTGATGTTGGTCTGCCGCGGGATGATCACCGGCACCTCGCGCATGTCCACGGTCTTTGAGCCGTTGTTGACGAAGGGCCAGAGCCACCGCACGCCGGGCAACCGGGTCTCCGTGTACTTCCCCCACCTGAACACGACGATACGCTCGTACTGCTTCACGACGTTGAGTCCCCAGTTGGCCATGACTTTCCTCCTCGCTTAGGTCTGCTCGCCGGGCCCGGCGGCGCGCTCCACCGTGAGCAGTGCGCCGTCCTGCGCCGCGACGATGATGTTGGTGCCGCGCTCGATGCGCTCCTCGTCCGCAGTCGCCGCGTTCCACGATTCTCCGCGGACGCGGACCGTCCCGCGGGGATTGAGCACCGCCGTGACGACGCCCCCGGCGCCGATGAACGGCAGCAGAGGCGCTCCTTCAAGCGGCTGGCTGCGACGGGATTGTACCATCGAGTACGTGAGGCCGCCGATGCCCAGCGCCAGGGCCGCGGAGACCGGCACGAGCGCCCACAGGCTCACGCGGAGGCTCGGCAGGACGGGCGACGGCGTTCCGAAGTGGGCGAACAGCAGGACGCCGCCGAGGACGAAGCTGACGACGCCAAGCGCGCCGAGCACGCCGAAGCCATCGACGTTGGCCTCGGCGAAGATGAGCACGAACGCCAGGAGGAGCAGCGCGACCCCGGCCCAGTTCCCCGGCAGGTTGCCGAGCGCCATGAAGGCGAGTATCAGTGCGATGACGCCGGCGACGCCAGGGAAGATGAGGCCGGGGCTCCACATCTCCACGACCAGCCCCAGGCCGCCGACCGAGAGCAGCAGGAAGGCGATGTTCGGGTCGGCGATGAGCGCGAGGAGGCGGTCGAAGAAGCCCATCTCGACCTCGCGGATCGTCAGGCCCGCCGTATCGAGCGTGACGCTAACCTCGCCTGTGCCGGTCTCGACGAGCACCTCGCGGCCGTCCACCGCCTCGAGCAGCTCGGCCACGCTCGATACGACGAGGTCGATGATCCCCAGGTCGAGGGCTTCGTTCGCGGTGTAGGCCTTGGCCTCGAGCACCGTGGCTTCGAGCGGCTCGACCGCCCTGCCCCGCCGCTCCGCGATGGCGCGTATCTCGGCTGCCGTGTCCTCGAAGATCTTCTCTTTGAGCGTCTCCGGCAGCTCTTCGCCCTGCCCGCTGATGGGGCTCGCCGCGCCGATGTTCGTGCCGGGCGCCATCGCCGCGACGTGGCC
>JACZSI010000127.1 GCA_022574265.1 Chloroflexota bacterium
TACATCGCGACGGCCGACGTGCTACCGGTCCACTGCATCCAGGTCGCGCGCGCGCTGATCGACAAGGAGCAGTCCGGCGAGGAGGTCCGCAAGGCCATCCTGACCGCGCTCGGCAAGTACGACGTCGCGCAGCTCAACGGCGACATGGCGCTCGCCCTCTCGGTCGCCGGCCAGCCCGACTACTGGTACATCCGCCGCGTCGCCGAAGCCATCGCCAGCGTGACCGGCGACGGCCCCTCCGGCGCGCCCGCCTTCATCGTGCTCGACGTCGACGTCGCGAAGTCGCTCGGCGGCATCCTCGTGGAGGAGCTCCACGTCGACCGCTCCGTCATCGCCATCGACGGCATCGAGGTCGGCGACCTCGACTACATCGACATCGGCAAGCCCATGGGCGTCTCCGAAGTCATCCCCGTCACCGTCAAATCGCTGATCTTCGCGCTCCGCTCCGCCTCCGGCTAGCCCCGCAGGTGCTTGGCGAAGAAGGCCAGCGTCTTCGGCCACGCGTCCTTCGCGGCGGCCTCGTTGTAGCTCCCACGCGCGTCGCAGAAGAAGCCGTGGCCCGCACCGGGGTAGACGGTGCTCTCGAAGTCCTTCCCCTTCGCCTTGAGCGTGGACGTGATCTCCTCCACGTTGGAGACCGGGATGCCACCGTCCTGGTCGCCCCAGAAGCTGATGATCGGCACCGCGACCGCATCGGCCGTCGCGTCCAGCAGCCGCGGCGCGTCGGACCCCGCGTCCGGCCGCGGCAGGATGCCGCCGCCGTAGAAGACCGCGGCGCCGCTGAGCCCGGAGACCTTCGCCGCCGCCAGGTAGGCGACCATGCCGCCGAAGCAGAACCCCACGATGCCGATGTTGTCGGCGTCGACGTTCGGGTTGGCCTTGAGGTAGGCCACCGTCGCACTCACGTCCGCGACGATGTCGTCGTTCGTGAGCTTGCCCCGGTGCCCCATCCCCTCCTGCATCTGATCGAACGGCACGACGACCCCACGCCCCGAGCGGTGGAACAGGTCCGGCGCCGCGGCCACGTATCCCTCGGCCGCGAACCGCGCCGCCACGTCCTTGATGTGGTCGTTGACCCCGAAGATCTCCTGGATCACGATCACCGCGGGGCTCTTCCCGCCGCCGTCGGGACGAAAAGTGAACACCTGCATGTCGTCGCCACCGACCTTGACGTCGGCAGACTCGCTCACCGTTGCCATAGCTTCCTCCTCTGCCTCTCCAGCCCTGTACGAGCCGGGCGCGAGGCCGTAGGGTACACCAGCGCCAAGCGGGGCGCTGACTGACGCTACGACCGGCCGGGAGACGCCATGGCCCGCCTCGAACGCAACGACGAAGAACGTGACCTGCTGGCGCGGGCCGCCCGCGCGATGCCCGGCGGCACGCTCGGCAACATGCGGCTCGCCGGCGACGACGCGTTCGTCGTCCGGGAGGGGGCCGGCTCGCGGATATGGGACGTGAGCGGCAACGAGTACGTCGACTACGCCCTGGGCTCGGGGCCGATGATCCTCGGGCACGCCCACCCCAAGGTGCTCGCGGCCGCCGAGGAGGCCCTGCGCAAGGGCTCGACCTTCTTCGTCGAGAACGCCTACGCGGTCGAGCTCGCCGAGCGCATCGTGGAAGCCGTCCCCTGCGCCGAGCAGGTGCGCTTCACCACCAGCGGCACCGACGCCACGTTCCAGTGCCTCCGCCTGGCGAGGGCCTTCCGCAAGCGCGACAAGATCCTCAAGTTCGAGGGCGGCTTCCACGGCACGCACGACTACGCGGTCATGAGCATGCGGTCTTCGGGCACGACGCCGTTCCCGGCACCCGAGCCGAACTCCGCCGGCATCCCCAAGGCCGTTCAGGAGACCGTCCTCATCGCCCCCTACAACGACATCGAGACCACCGCGAGCATCATCGAGCAGCACCACGACGAGCTCGCCGCCGTCATCGTCGAGCCCGTCCAGCGCACCATCGCGCCGCGGGACGGCTTCTTGGCCGGCCTGCGCGAGGTCACCGAGCGCTTCGGCGTCCCGCTCGTCTTCGACGAGGTCGTCACCGGCTTCCGGCTCGCCTACGGCGGCGCTCAGGAGGCCTACGGCGTGACGCCCGACCTGGCGGCGATCGGCAAGATCGTCGGCGGCGGCTTCCCGCTCGCTGCCGTCGTCGGCCGCGGCGACCTGCTGGAGGCCTACGACGCCGACGCCGTGCCGGAGGAGGGCTACGTGCCGCAGGCCGGCACGCTCAACGGCAACCCCGTCGCAGCGGCCGCCGGGCTCGCGACGCTGGCCGTACTCCGCGAGCCGGGACGCTACGCCGCGCTCCACGCCACCGGCGCGCACCTGCGCACGACCCTCCAGCGGCTGTTCGACGAGGCCGAGGTACCGGCGGTCGTCAGCGGCGTCGACGTGACCTTCGACGTCTACTTCACCGACCAGCCCGTGGTGGACTACCGCTCGACGCTGGGCAACAAGCCGCTCAAGCGGGTCTTCGACCACACCCTCCTGGAGCACGGCGTGCTCAAGACCCCGGAGAAGTTCTACGTCGGCATGTGCCATGACGAGGCGGACGTCGAGCTGACGATAGCGGCGTTCGAGGCGGCGGTCGCCGCCGTCCGCGAAGCGTAACGCAGACCGCGCTCCGGCGAAGCCGTGCTCCCGTTCGTGGTGAGGCACTCGAACCACGGACCCACGGTTGCCAACGAGCCCGGGTTCGCCCTTCGAGAGCCTCAGGACGAACGGGGCCGTGCCACGCCACGGCAGGGGGCACGCGCTGAGGTGGGGCGGGACGAGACCCTTCGCTTCGCTCAGGGTGACAGACGGGAGCAAGGGGCCTCGTCCCGCCCCCGCGCCTGCTACTTGGCCCCCTCGAAGAACAGCTCCTCGACCTCGTAGCGCCGGCTGATGAGGCCCTGGGCGTGGGCATAGCGCACGATCGCCTCGAGCGACGTGCGGTTCGCCGCCACGCCGTTGCGGTGCGGGAACAGCCCGTTGCTCCGCAGCCACTTCACCGGCAGCCCCATGTGGTCCTCGTCGTCCGAGACGTTCTCGTAGTAGAGGTCCCGCGCCTCGTTCGATGCATCGACGACGGCTTGACCGAGCCCCGGGTTCGCGTCCAGGACGTCCGTCTTGGCGAGCAGCAGGCTGTTGAGCGGCTGGACGCCCGTCAGCAGGTGGTACTTCAGCGCCTCCTGCAGCGGGTCGGCGAACAGGGTCGCCGTGTGCTCCGTCACTGCGGGCCCGCCGCGGTCCCAGAAGATCGCGTCAAGCTCGCCCGCGTCCAGCATCTCGTCCAGCGGCCGCTCCGCCGTCTCCACCTCGAGCCCCGGAGCACGAGACACGTCCACGCCGCTGAGCGAGTTGGGCTCCGCCGCGACCCACTGGATCTTTTCGAGCGCGATGCCGTACATGTCGACGAGCGCCCCACGCAGCCAGACCGCCGGGTTGAAGGCGAAGCCACGGACGCCGACGCGCTTGCCCTCGAGGTCCGCCGGGCTCTCGATGCCCGCATCCTTGTTCACGCGCGCCCCAAGCTGTGGGAAGAAGACGTCGATGAACACGGGCAGGCCGATCAGCGGCAGCCCCTTGTCGATGGCGATCAGGAAGTTGGAGAGCGGCAGTATGACGAAGTCGTACATCGGTTCTTTGAACGCGCTGGCGTAGATCGGGGCGGCACCGCCGCTCTCCGGCCAGGCCGGCTCGACGTCGAAGCCGGCCACCTTCACGGTACCGTCGCTCAGATAGGCCGCGGCGAACTCCCGCGGTGCCGCCATCGTGATCGCCATACCTCACCTCCCCGCACCCTCGAGGTTAGCCGCCCACCAGCCGCTCCACGAAGTCACGTGTCTCGGCGGGAAGCAGTGGGAACGCCACGATGCCGATGACCGCCCCCAGCGCGAGCAGGACAAGGGCGATGAGCGCCCGCACCGTCCCTAGCTTCAACCAGCTGTATGCCCGGCGAACGCCATCGCCCAGCCAGCCCATGCCTCCGCGCTCTTGGCGGCGGCGCGCGCGGCTCACGTCTTCGGCCATCTCCCGAGCGCTACGGCCCCTCATGCCAACCTCACCATAGCCCTGATTGTAGGACCGTTCGCCCCCTACTCGGGCTGTCACCCTGAGCGAAGCGAAGGGTCTCGCCCCTGCTCCCTAAGTGCTCAAGCGCGTGGCTACGAGATTCTTCGCCTGCCGGCTCAGAATGACATGGGCGGGGCTCAGGATCACGCGTCGATACCCCCCTACTCCGGTATCGGGTAACCGTCGCAGCGGCGGTCGGTGCCTCCGGCGCGCACGCCCGTCTCTGGATCGATGGCGATCAGCTGCACCGCGCCCACCATCATCTCCTCGGTGTACGGCGTGACGTTGTGCCCGCGCGCGCCGAGGCCCGAGCGGACGTCGTCGTCGAATCCGTCTTCCATCCGCAGCTCCATCCCGCGGTCGATGGAGGCCGGATCGGTGCCGGGGAAGTGCACCCAGCGGGGCGCGTCTGCGGCCTCCTGCACGTTCATGCCGTGGTCGATGACGCGTGATAGCACCTGGGCGTTCCACTGCGGCTGAGAGTCGCCGCCCGGCGTCCCGCCGACGAAGCGGAGCGCCCCGTCCTTGGTGACCATGTAGCTGTGGATGGTGTTCACGCTCCGTTTGCCGGGCTCGATAACGTTCACGTGCCCCGCATCGAGCGAGAAGCCGCGTCCGACGCGGTTGTTGAACAGGATGCCGGTGCCCTCCGCGACGAAACCGCTGCCGAAGACCGCCGAGTTGGAATGGATGTAGGAGACGGCGTTCCCAGCGCCGTCGACCACGCTGAAGTACGACGTATGCGGGCTCGGCGCACCGGCGTGGGCAAGCTCGCCCGCCCCCACGACGTCCGCGGCCCGCGAAGCGTCGATGAGCGCCCGGCGCCGCGCTGCGTGCTCCTTGGAGAGCAGCTCGTCGATCGGCACCTCCACGAACGCCGGGTCGGCCACGTACGCCAGGCGGTCGGCGTATGCGAGGCGCTTCGCCTCGGCCATCACGTGGATGGACTCAGCCGTGTTGTGCCCCATCGCGGCGAGGTCGAACCCGTCGAGCAGACTCAAGATCTCGAGCGTCAGCACGCCGTGCGAAGGCAGCGGCGTCGCGTAGACCCGGTGTCCGTGGTACTCGACCGACGGCGGGTCGTCCGTCACGTGCGTGGCTTGAGCGGCCAGGTCGGCCTCGTCGATCAGCCCGCCTGCCGCCGCGAAGGCCGCCGCGATGTCCCGCGCCAGGCCGCCGGTGTAGAACTCCTCGACGCCGCCCTCG